>JANNOR010000183.1:0-61991 GCA_031399265.1 Cyanobacteria bacterium SOY_34_metabat_3
TCAAGGCCCTGTTTCCTCGATTCTCGCCATGCTGCTATTAGCCGCAGTCGTATCGATTTGTTCTACAGTCGATGCCTTTTTTGCCCTATCTTTTGCTTCCACATTTACCAGCGGTTCGCTATTAGCATTTCTCGTCTTCGGCCCGATGATCGACCTCAAAGGTATCGGTTTAATGCTGTCTATTTTTAAAGGTCGAGCCGTAATTTACTTAATGATTCTGTCAGCTCAGTTAACCTTTTTAATGACTCTCGCTGTCAACTTGTATCTAGGCTGATCGCTTACCCCGGATGAAAAAATAACTATAGACTCCCAATAACTAATGACTGATAACCAATAACTCTTGAAAAATGAACTTAAAAAAAATTAGCCCTTGGCTGGATGCCCTAGCGATCTTAGGATGGGGAATATTGCTCCTCAAATATTGGATTACAGGCAAATTAAGCATTCTGATCCACCCGAATTACTTTGGCTTGACTGTAGCGGGAGGAATTGGGTTAATGGTGATTGGTGGGTTTAAAGTGTGGGAACTCTTAAAGCTCGATCGCGCCGCCAAGCAATTGCGGACATCAACAGCAAATAACTCTCCCAGAATCACAGAAGTCGAACACGTTACCTTATTTCCCCCCAGTGTCGGCAGCACCTTAATGTTAAGCGTCGCATTAATCGGTTTAATTGTAACGCCGCGCACATTTACCAGCCAAACAGCACTGGAACGAGGCCTCACCGAATCCCTACCAATCACCAGACTGCAACCACAAGAATTTCGGAATACTACAAAACCCGAAAAGCGATCGCTCGTCGAATGGGTGCGGCTGTTAAATTTCAATCCCGAGCCGGATACATACCTAAGTCAAAAAGTCAAGGTTCAAGGATTTGTAATTCATCCCCCGAACATAGCAGAACAATATATGTGGATCGGGCGTTTTATCATTACCTGCTGCGCGGCGGACGCCTATCCGATCGGGTTGCCGGTCAAATTAGCGATCGGTCAAACCCGCGCCGCCTTTCCCCCAGACAGTTGGCTGGAAATAGAAGGAGAAACAATCGTAGAAGAACTCCAAGGAAAGCGCAAATTGATCATTCAAGCCTCCTCCCTCAAACCAATTCCCGAACCCAAAAACCCTTATGATTATTGATGTCAAGCAATTAGGGGATGAAATTTTACCTGAATGATTTCGGAGTTGGTATTTTCCGGATCGTCTCGTCCGACCTCTGAAAATTAAGATATCATAAAGTCAGCGATGATACTAATAGTAGCATTCCGTAGAAGTTGCCAACAGCACATTCAGCAACTAAACTTGTAATGAGGAAATAAGTTGTTACTATATGTCATCTGAAAAAAAATTAGCTATCAAAGGTGCTATCTGGACAATCGCCAGCTATGGCAGCAGTCAAATTATCCGATTTGCCAGCAACCTAATCCTGACGCGCCTGCTTTTGCCAGAACTATTTGGTCTAGTGGGTCTGGCCTACGTTTTCATCACAGGGATTAACTTATTCTCAGACATCGGTCTGGGCCCAAGCATCATCCAGAACAAGCGCGGGGACGATCCTCAATTTCTCAACACCGCTTGGACAATGCAGGTTATCCGCAGCTTGTTTATCGGGATTTGTTTAGTTATAATTACCCAGCCAGTTGCTAGTTTTTATGACGATCCGCGTCTGCTATGGTTGATTCCAGTAATAGGTATAAATTCCGTGGTAGGAGGGTTTAAATCCACAGCCACAGCCAGCCTAGAACGCAAAATGGCAGTAAAGAAAGTTGTACTTTTTGAGTTGGGCACACAGATTGTTTCTACAACAGTGATGATTGTCTGGGCCTGGTTCGATCGCAGCATCTGGGCGATCGTCGCCGGCGGCTTTACTGGAGCTGTAGTGGAGGTAGTATGGAGCCATTTTTTGATTCCCGGCAAGTCAAACCGTTTTGCTTGGGATAAAGAAGCAGCTAAAGAAATATTTTCCTATGGGAAATGGATATTTTTGTCTACGGCTTTGTTTTTCTTGTGTTCTCAAGCCGATCGACTCATCCTCGGGAAAATATTTACTTTAACAATGTTGGGCATTTACGGCATCGCTTTTACTCTCGGCGATCTGCCGCGCCAAGTAATCATCGCCATTAGCGGCAGGGTGATTTTTCCCTCGATTTCTATGCTGGCAGACTTGCCGCGGGAGGAGTTGCGCGCCAAGATACTCAAAAACCGCAAGCTAATTCTAATACCGTTAGCCGTAGGTTTAGCAATTTTTGTGACCTTTGGAGATCAGTTAATTTTAATACTGTATCGCAAAGAGTACATAGCAGCATCTTGGATGATGCCTATCTTGGCTTTAGGTATTTGGCACACGACTCTCCACAATATGATGGGTTCTTGTCTGTTAGCCGTAGGAAAGTCCCAGTACCCAGCGATGGGCAATCTGCTGACTTTTATAAATCTGTGTATAGCTATACCGATAGGATATCACTTCAAAGGTAATTTAGGTGCTGTAATTGCTGTAGCTCTAGGCGACCTTCCTACCTACGCAGCAACTAACTACGGTTTGTGGCGAGAAGGACTAACTTGTTTTTGGCAGGATATTCAATTAACAGCGCTGTTAGTAGGGGTGCTGGCAACTCTAATTTGGTTTAGAGTCGCTGTTTTGGGTTTGGGTTTGCCGATCGATAAAATATCACCGATGGATTTAATTCCTATCAATCAACTGTTTCAGTAAACAAATTTGTTGCAAGTGCCGCGTCCCCTACCTACTTAATATCTTAAGTTTCATTCAGCCCCGGACACACCACAACTTTCAAAAACTGGGTTTTTTAGGGGAAATAACTCATTGCAGCTATTTACCTCGGTAAAAAAAACGGGTTTCTGAGTGCTAGCAGTGCGTCCAGGGCTGTAAAATTTAATAAGAAAGAAAATTTTGCAATTAATTTTCAGCAGCAATAGGAGAGAAAGATTTATGAGTATTTTTAACAAAAAAATTAATCCTTCACCCTTCGATATTTTACCATTCAAACAGTCGATCGACCGCACGGCGATCGCCCTCATGCTAGTGCTGAGCGTCTTAATGGGACTGCTGCTGCTGGGCGGCGATGGGACAGCACCCAGAGTGCGAGAATTCACCTGGGAAAACAAACAAATCGGCGCCGCAGATACCGGCTTTATCCTCACCTTCTTTCGGCCGATGAACCACTCCACCGTCGAGGAAAATCTCAAGCTAGAACCCGAACTCCCCGGTAAATTTAGTTGGGCCGGCCGCCGCATGGCTTACACCCTCAAAGATCCAGCACCCTACGGCGTTACCTACACAGTAAAACTCGCCGGAGCAACCGACAAGTATTTTGGAGAAAACAACCAAAATAAAGAAAGACCAATTCAACCGTTTAGCAGTTCCTTTCGGAGTCGCGATCGAGCTTTTGCTTACATCGGCGTCCAAGGCGAAACAGAAAGCAGATTAATGCTAGTCAATCTCACCAGCAGCGAATCGAAACCGATACCACTGACTCCCAAAGATTTAGTCGTTACTGATTTTAAACCGTATCCAGACAGCGATCGCATTTTATTTTCAGCCACAGATCGATCGGTCATCCGTACCGGCGGCACCCTAAATCAAGAACTATTTACCGTCACCACCGGTATCAATCCCCAATCCCCCGGAGAAGAACCTCAACCAACGCAACCAGCAGGTAAAATTACCAAAATCTTAGATTCCAAAGATTACCAAAACCTCAAATTCGACCTCTCAGCCGACGGAAAAATCATCGTTATCCAGCGCGTCAACCGCCGCAATCCTGCAGATTTTAGCCCTTGGATTTTAGAAGAAAAACTGGCACCTCGACCCTTGGAAAATCAACAAGGCGGAGATTTTATGATTCGGCCCGACAGCAAATCGATGGTAATATCTCAAAAACAAGGATTGGCGATCGTTCCTCTCAAACCCGAAGCAGATCCCGTAGAATTTTTGCCAAAATACGAACAAGTATTGGGTATGGCCCGGGACAACTCCGCCGCCGCCTACGTTAAATACAACGCTGATTTTACTCGATCGCTTTTCATCTTAGACAACCAAGGCGTAGAACAAGAAATACTGCGAATTCCCGGTAGCATTCTCGCCGTCTATTTCGACCCCCGCAAAAACAAAGACAACCAATTCCCGCGTCTCTACTGCTTGTTAGCCCAGCGCCTGAAAACAGAAAGCTACAAAGAACAGCCTTTCATCGCCGCCATAGACCTCAAGAAAGAGGGCGCTCGTTTGGTAGGAACCATCAAACCGCTGTTGATTTTGCCCAACCAATTAGATACCCAAATCAGTGTATCTCCCGACGGACTGGCATTGATTTTCGACCAATCAGTTACAACAACAACACCCTCAACAGTAGACAGTCCCCGAAATGACAGCGGACAGTCGATCGCCACCAGCCGCCTCTGGGTGCTACCCTTGCTAGAAATACCCGCAGACGGAACTCCCGCAAAAATACAGCCAGAAGAACTTCCCTTTGCCGGCTATCACCCGCGCTGGCTCCCCTAAGTCGATTGGAGATTGGAGATTTGAGATTGAAGATTTGAGATTCACTTGATAGTACGGGATACTTGTAGATATTATAAACTTAGAAACCCACTTGCTTTTCTACAATCTCAAACCGCAAATCAAAAATCAAAAATCCTTATGAATCCCGAAGAAATTAGCAATACCCTTAAAGACTTATTTGGCGAAAATGTTGAGACCCCAGCTCCTACTTCTTGGCAAGTACAAACTGCCAAATTTCGGCTTTTAGTCCTGCTTTCAGACGATGGGAGTTGGCTGCGGATTTTGTTGCCGATCGCCGATGCCGAAGAAGCTCAACCGTTTTTCGATAAACTGCTAGAAGCTAACTTTGACACGACCCTCGAAACTCGCTACGCCGTACATCAAAACGTTTTGTGGGGAGTATTCCAGCACAGTTGCGCCACACTCGCCGTCCCAGATTTCTCAGCCGCCATCGCCAGACTGCTGGCTTTGCAAGAGCGAGGCTTGTCCGACTTTTTTGGCGGTTTGATCGAAAGCCGCATCCGTCAAATCATCAAAGCAGCCAAGATGCAGGGCCAGTCGGTAGAAACTACCCTTCAGACTTTAGACCGTTTCTATGCAGAGGGATTGATGGGGGAAATGGAACTCGGGCGAGAGTCGCGGGAACAGACTCTGGCTGCTTGGCGCTACCAGCTAGAACGCCTCTGGCCTCTTGTCGAACCCTAAACTGATTTGAGATTGCAAACTGAGGACGATCGCCCTTCTGGGAAGCTACCTGCATTTACCTTATGGCTTAAATGCGATGCACTCTGCCGATTATTGCCCGCTTCCGACTCTTGACCGCTAGGGCCTCAACGTCCCTAGTCCGATCGCCGATCCGGGTCTTCGATCCCTCGAAGGATACTCGTATATTTACCTATAAGCCGCGAGCGATCTATTCTCCAATTCCCTACTAGCACCGGAAAACTTGTACGATCGAGTACAAAAATCCGTTATAAACTTTTAAGATTTTCGGAAAACACGCGATCACAGGGTATATCATGGTAAAAAGTTTACACCAAAGCTCGGTAAGTTCCACAAAAGTTTCGATCGTTTAACATTAATTTGGCAACAAAATCTTGAGGAGACAATGCTAGTGCGATCGGGTTTTGCCATCAGGTGCTGTTGTCATCTGACAAATTAGCAATTATTCCCTATCAATTACCCATACCAATTAATAGCAGCTTAAGCGACATCAATACACCATTTAATAGGGATTTCATCTATGTTTGCCGTGCATGATATTAGATCGGAGTTATCAGTGTTGCATATACCTGAGATTTGTACTTGGAACATATCCTTAGAATCCACTCTCCTAGACCTGCCGCTCTACAACTGCCAAATTGAATTAACTCAACAGGCAAAAGAAGTAGCCCAGGCTTTTGAAGGAAATTCTATGCTCCCAGGCGTCATTTTGACCGATCGGGGTAATTTTGTCGGCATAATATCCAGGCGTGTATTTTTTGAAAGAGTTAGCCGCCGCTACGGGCTAGAAATGTTTTTCAAGCGGCCCATAGAGGTATTGTATAGGTTTTCAAAGCAAGAGCTGCTAGTGCTTCCAGGCAGTAAATTAATCGTAGAAGCTGCCGAAGAATCGCTTTACAGGTCAGCAGAATTAGTTTACGAACCAGTCGTAGTCGAAATAGCACCCCAGACTTACAGGCTGTTGGACGTACACCAATTAATGGTAGCTCAATCCAGAATTCACCAATTAACAAATAAGTTACTCAAACAACAAACCCAATCCAAACTCATTCAAACAGAAAAGATGGCTAGTCTGGGAAGGATTGTAGCAGGAGTAGCCCACGAAATTAGAAATCCCCTGAACTGTATTTGGGGAAATTTGACTTTTCTGCTCTCCTATTTTGAAAACTTGCTTCAGCTAATGTCAGCTTATCAAGAAGAATATTCGGAACCGTGTCCCCGAATTGATGCCCTCAAAGAAGAAATTGAATTTGATTTTTTACAAGAAGATTTGCCAGTCACCTTAGAAGGAATGAAATTCGGAGCCTTGCAACTGCTAAAAATAGTTAACGGGCTGCACCACTTCTCTCACATGGACGAGACAAAGCCCGTGCAGACAGACATTCACGAATGTGTCGAGATTACGCTGTTAATCCTGAAAAACCGCTTTAAAAATGGCATAGAAGTTGTAAAAAATTACGGCGAACTGCCGCTAGTTAGAGGCTACTCCGGTCAGTTGAGTCAAGTATTCCTGAATTTGTTAGTTAACGCTTTAGACGCCCTGACAGAGCACGCAGCCGATCGAGAAATCGACAACCAGTGCTTGGATAGCTGGCAGCCCCAAATCGAAATCACCACTAAAGTCATAGAAACCGAAGACGGCAAGTGGGCGGCAATTTGGATTTGCGATAACGGGCCCGGAATTCCCCTCGAAAACCAGCAGCACATATTTGACACGTTTTTTACCACTAAACCAGCCGGCAAAGGCAGCGGTATGGGGCTGGCTATCTGCGATCAAATTGTCACAGAAAAGCACGGCGGCAAACTGAAATTGCGATCGCAGCCCGGTCAAAAAACCGAATTTGAAATTTTCCTGCCAATAGTTTGCAAAACATGATTGTCTCGGTTTTAAAAGAAGTTCGGCGGCAGATTAGCTTTCTTTCCTGAGGTAACGGAATGCCTGATTCCCTATTCCGAATTACCCCTTAATATCTAATTGAGTGCCGCACATTTTACAAAATCTAGCATTAGCATCATGTACAGACAAACCACAGCCTGTACAAACAGTTTCTACTTGATTAGCAGTTTTAACTAATTGTTTAATCAAATCCCCCAATTGCCAAGGAATCAGGGCAATTCCGGTCAAAATCATCAAAATAGTCAGAAAACGACCCGATTCCGAAATCGGAGTAACATCGCCAAATCCCACGGTAGTCATCGTGACAACCGAGAAATAAACAGCATCCAAAAAAGTCCCAAAACCTTCGGGATTTGCCGGATGTTCGACTTGATAAATCAAACCAGAATAAACAAAAATTATTGCCAACAAAGTAAATAAAATCCGAGAAAAAATCACCCCATCTTCGCTGCTGATGCGAAAAACAGAGTTTTTTAATTCCAGAAAACGGATGAGTCGGAGAATTCTAAACCAGCGAAAAATTCGGATAAAACTAACGTTGACAAATCCGAATAAAAATGGTAATATTGCCAGCAAGTCAATAACTGAAAAAAAACTAAAAATAAATTTAACTCGATTTTCGGCACACCACAGCCGCAATAAATACTCAACTGCAAAAAGAATTAAAAGCGCTGTATCGAGAGTTTCCAAATTAATTCTAACTGCTTCCGAAAGCGGGTAAGTTTCGGCGATGAAGCTGGCGGAAGATAGGAGAATGAGTCCGGTAAGAGTTAAATTGACGGTTCTGCCAATTGGGCTTTCAATGTCTTCAAGATAAAATCCAATTTGCGATCGGGTTAACATAGATGGGATAATTAATACTATTTCTGAGGTAAGGGAATTATCGCATATGAGTATCGAATTAACTAAGGGTGAAAGGTTCAATCTTTCTCAGGAAGTTCCTAATTTCAATAAATTGGCGATCGCCCTGGGTTGGCAAGTCAGCCAAACAGCACAAAACTGCGACATTGACTGTTCAGTTTTTATGTTAGCGGCTGACGGTCGGATTCCCAATGAAAAGTATTTTGTATTTTACAACAATCTAACATCGCCCGACGGTGCGGTGCGGCATTCAGGAGACAGCAGGAACGGACAATTTGAGGGAGATAATGAGACGGTTTATGTAGATTTGAGTAAAATAAATTCGGCGATTGAGGAAATAGTATTTGTGGTGACTATTCACGAGGGACAGCAAAAGAATCAAAGTTTTAGTTTAGTTACAAATGCTTTTATTCGGCTTTACAATTCGGAGACAGGAAGCGAAGTTTTTCGGTACAATTTAAATCAAATATTTTCCCAAGAAACGGCTTTAGAATTTGGACGTTTGTATCAGAAGAATGGCGAATGGAGGTTTCAGGCGGTGGGACAGGGATATAATGCTGGGTTGCAGAGTTTTGTGGATAAGTATTATGTTGAAAATGGCGCGAATGCTGGTGGGAAGGTTGATGATGCTGAGGTTGTGAGGCTTTTTAGCGATCGGGTGGACAAGCAATTGCAAGCAGAATCTGTATCTAGCAAAGCGGTTGAATCGCCTGCTGCTATTCCTGTGAAGGCGGATTGTGCGGAATCTCAGGAAGAGGGAAACACAGATGATTCTGCACTCGAAAATCTGGAAGCAGCTATTACTGCTGAAGAATTTTGGAAACAGTATGAAGAGGGAGAACGCGACTTTACAGGGATTAACTTAGCGGGAGTGGATCTAAGTGGCAAAACTCTCGACTCTAATGTCAGTCTAAGTCAAGCAAACCTGAGTAGTGTCAATCTAGCAAATGCCAACTTAACAGGAGTAAATTTGATCGGAGCTAACTTGCAAGGCGCAAATTTGAACTCAACAAACTTGCACAGTGCTGATTTAATTGAAGTTAATTTAAGTGGGGCTAACTTAACCAAGGCAATCTTGTATTGTGCCAGACTAATTCAGGCAAATTTGAGTCAAGCCAACTTAAGCGAAGCCAAATTGGATCAGGCAAACCTGACTACAGCAAACCTGAGTAGAGCTAACTTAACTCAAGCAACTCTACAGAATGCTAACCTGACAGGAGCCGACTTAAGTCAAGCGAAGGTAACTCAAGTCAATCTAAGTTATGCAAACCTCCGTGGCGTAAACTTAACAGGAGTAAGTTTGACAAGAGTTAACCTTAGTGGCGTTAACCTTAGTGGCATGAACTTGAGTGGTATTAAGTTAAGTGGCGCTAATTTGAGTGGAGCCAACTTGAGGGATGCTAATCTCACAGGGGTAAATTTGATTGGGGTAAACTTACGAACCGTTAATCTGAGCGGGCAAAACTTGAGTGGGTTCAATCTCTCTGGGGCTAACCTATATGGAGCCAACTTAAGTAAAGCAGACTTAACTTCTGCAAACTTGTGCGGGGCTGATTTGAGCTCTGCAAATTTAGAGAAAACTAACTTGAAGGATGCTAAACTGGTTGGATCAAATCTGGCTGGAGCAACACTCGCAGGTGCAATTATGCCAGATGGCACAATTCACGAATAAATTAATGTTTGTAGTCAGGACTTCAGTCCTTAGAAAAAGAACGATTAGGGTGTGTTTTCTTGCCCCGGAGATCCCCCCTAGCCCCCCTTAAGAAGGGGGGGACAAGAGTATTAAAAGTCCCCCTTCTTAAGGGGGATTTAGGGGGATCGAGACTTCGCTACAAACGAGAAAGATAGATGGTTTCAGTCTTCATTTGACACCAATTCCCCTGTTCCCCCTGCTCCCCGCGTCTCTCCCAGCCATTACAATAAGTTCAGCAAAAAAATCTTTAAACATAAGAACTCATGCAGCTCAAATCCACAACTCGCCATATTCGCATATACACCGCCATCCTCGAAGATAACGAACTCGTGCCCAGCAACGATCTTTTGACTCTGGACATTGACCCAGATAACGAACTGAACTGGAACGACGAGTCTGTCAAACAGGTGTATGCCAAATTCGACCAACTCGTAGACGCCTACGAGGGCGAAGATTTGACCGAGTACAACCTCCGCCGCATCGGTTCGGAATTGGAGCACTTGGTTCGATCGTTCTTGCAAAAAGGCCAAATCAGCTACAACCTCAACAGCCGCGCTGTCAACTACAGCATGGGATTACCTCAAGTTGATGCCAAAATTCACTTGTAAGCTGTCAGACGGATAAATTGCTTGATTTCTTCGGCAAAGTGTCTGAAGGAGAGTGGGAGAGTGGGGCGTTGCTGAATTTAGATATGATTCACTCGCCCAGTGAATCCCTGAAATTTAGTAGGGGCAATTCATGAATTGCCCCTACTATAAATTTTGGAGGCAAATCATACTCCTTTCTCAGTAACGCCCTTTTCTCAACCTTCTTCCTCAATCCCGCTGGTTTGTGTGTCTTTCTCGGCATCATCGCGCTCGATCGTGCAATTGGGCTCGCGCTGCAAAAAGTCTCTAACTGCAAGTTGGCGGTTGCTCATAAACTGACCCCAAGCGCCGGGAAACACTTTATCCAAGGTTTCCACCAGCGCCCAAACCTCAAGATTCATCATTTTGTAGTAGTAAGTGTGAGAATGTTGAATCTTAGTCAGCATTTCGTTTACCTCGACGGCAGGTAGCAGCTTCGGATCGGGCAAATTCTCGCCAATGGCGGTTGACTGATGTGGGGGCATGGTTATATGGCTCAACAACTTGCAAAACCCGGTCTGTCACTTTGAGATTTGAGATTTGGGATTGACTCCACAGGTGAATCTGGGGGGCTTGTATCCGTTTTCGCTAAGGTTAAATTGGATTTTAGTTGCACATCGGTCGATCGCTCCTGTGCCGATCGCCAGCTCTGCAACACCGAGAATAGATGTTTATTTATACCTATGAGTTCAGGAAATTTCTACGTACCTCGATCGTACCATTACAATTAGTCTCAAATCTAAATTCCGCTGACACCCGCGATTTATTGGGCAACTGGCACGATCGGGAATATGCTTAAAACCGCGTGTCCCAAAACTCTTGACTTCGGTGTCGCCGAGGGCGCCGAGCCCTGAAACCCGATCGCCAGATTTATCCGCAGGTCAACAAAATGGTACACTATTCGTTTGTGTACAAGACTTGAAAACCCACCCCTAAACAGGGGGGAAGTCACGCCTAAAACATTGTCAGGAGATATCGCCGAACACGTAAAAGTGCAAGCGGTGAGCCTGGGAACCTGAAAAATCAGGATATTAGGATTGCGAAGTCTGAAGAATCCCCGTCTGCTGAGAAAGCGGGGTGTGAAATCATCGGCACGTATCAACCCGTCGAGGTTCAAGCGCTAAAATAGTTCAGATCAGCACGCTTGCCCAAAGGCGTCAGGAACCCTTATGCAAAACTCTGTGCCAAAACACTACTTGTGGGCTGTAGGTGAAGGGATCAAAGCTTGTAAGCCAGGCGATCTAATCGCGGGTCGCTATTTGCTCAAGCGCGATCGACTTCTTGTCGATACTCAACCCGAACAGTTGCCGGAACTGCCCGAAGAGATTCCGAGCGCGATCGCTCCTTATCTGAGATTGTTTGCCTATCAGTTGCACGTACCTCAAGTATACGGTCTGGTATCGCCTGCGACGAGCAAACTATCGGGAGATATCTGGCTGCTGGAAAACGGGCCTATTTTGAAGGTGACTGAATCTTTAATGCCGGAATTGGCAGACTCCTGGAAGGGAGCAGCAGCGATGCGCCAGCTCAATTGGCTGTGGCAAATTGCCCAGTTGTGGCAGCCGTTTATCGCTCAGGGCGTGGCTTCGACGCTGCTGACACCGGAACTGCTGCGCGTGGAAGGGCAGTTAGTGCGGTTTCTGGAATTGCAGCCCGATCGCAAACCGCCTAGTTTGTCGCAGTTGGGTAAATTGTGGCAGCAGTGGCTCGAAGATGCTCACCCGGCTATTGCCAATTTTTTGAGGCAACTTTGCCAGCAAATGGTGGCCGGTCAAGTGCGCCACGGCGAACAACTGATGGGCCAGTTGGATAAAGCTTTGGCAAAATGCGGTCGATCGTACGATCGTACCGTGGAAATTGCCACGGGCACGGATGTGGGCAGAGCCAGAGCTCACAACGAAGATGCTTGCTATCCGCCCAGCGGTACGGTGTTCGCCGGACTCCCGGGCTCGTCGGCTTGCGCGATCGTCTGCGACGGTATCGGCGGACAAGACGGCGGCGAAGTCGCTTCGGAAGAAGCCATTGCCGTGCTGCGCGATAAGTTGGAGCAAATGCCCCTGCATCAAGCTAATTGGGACCCGCTAAGCCTGACTTCCAAGCTGGAACGGGCCGCTTGTGCTGCTAACGACAAAATAGCTGGCCGCAACGACAGCGAACACCGCCAAGGCCGCCAGCGGATGGGAACTACCCTAGTTATGGCTTTAGCCCACATTCACGAGCTCTACGTCGCTCACGTCGGAGACAGTCGGGCTTACTGGATTACCCGCACCGGCTGCTATCAAGTGACTCTCGACGACGATGTGGCTTGCCGCGAGGTGCGTTTGGGCTACTCGCTTTACCGGGATGCTTTGGAACAAGTCGCCGCTGGAGCTCTGATTCAAGCTTTGGGCATTACTTCCTCCAACACTCTGCACCCGACTGTGCAGCGTTTTCCGGTGGATGAGGACTGCGTTTTGCTGCTCTGTTCCGACGGTTTGAGCGATAAAGACCGGGTTGAGGAATGTTGGGAAGCTGAGATTTTGCCAATTCTCGACGGCACTATTGATGTGGCGAAGGCGCGCGATCGACTGATCGAGATTGCTAATACTAGAAACGGTCACGATAACGTCACTGTGGCTTTGATTCACTGTCAAGCACACTTGAAGGAAAATGGCAATACTTTGACAGAATTGTCGATCGCACCTCTTGATGTGCCGATCGAACTAATTGCCGACAGCGAGGATATGCCAACCGATTTGACTGATAGCACCAGCCTTGGCGATGCTAGTTCTCAACTGAAAACGCAGTTGGTACAGCCGCCGGACAAAGGCAAAAGTCCATTTTCGCTGCTGGTGAAAATTTTATTTTTGCTAGGTTTGGGAGGTGTATTTGCTTATTTTTTCATTCCTCCGGTGGGTCGGGCGATCGATACTGCCGGGGAGTCGGTTTTCGGGAAACGTGGTTTAATTAATGCTGGAAGCAGGCCGGAGAAGACAGTTGAATCAGTACCTTCTCCCCTGCAATCTTTAGAAACAGGCAGGTTTATCAAGATTGGAAGTTCTGCGGCTGGGGAATTGGGGAAAGAGGGCGATCGTTTGGATTTGCGAAGTGCGATCGGTGAGTTGACTGTCAAAGGAACAGTTCCAGCAGGCAGCATTTTGCAGGTGACAAACAAACAGTTGACGCCTCAAGGCAATTGGCTGGAATTGAAAGTTTGTTCGATTCCTGAAATAGTGCGATCGAACTCTCCAAAACCGCAGTCAAATAAAGATTTCTCTACTGTTTCAAAAGCTGCATCCAATGCATCTCCTGCTGTGACAACTCCCTCGCCTTCCCCCACAGTTAATTCCACAGTTCAAGTAGAAATAGCCAAGCTGCAAGCAGGCGACATGGGATGGATTCAAGAACAAGATGCCGTTTCTAAGATAGTATTTAACCCCACTCCCAACCTCACTCAACAGGGAAAATGCGTTGTTGGTTCTGACTCAAATCCTAATGCTAATTAAACTGTTAATACTTGAATATGTTGAGTAGATTTGAGCGAGTTTAGTTGAACGGAAAATGCAGCTTCCTAAAAAAAAGTAAGGGCAACAGATACAATCGTCAGCACAATAGTTGACACAATTTTAGGTTTTAGATTTTAGATTTGGGATTTAATAATTCACAATCTAATCTCAATTCCGTTAGCAACGACCTACGATCTAAACGGAGGAAACGGCACTGCCGTGTCCCTACCACGATCGATTGTAGGGACACGGCACTGCCGTGTCCTCTATATCATTCCGGCGCAGCCGGAACTGATATAAAATCTAAAAAAGTTTCAAAGTTTTCAACCTAATTTCTTAGATACTTCTGCAAGTTTAGTCACCATTTGGGATACAGCTTTATCAACTGCGGCGCTCAAAAGTGTATCCTCATTATTACTGCTGCCGGAACTACTGCTGATACCTCGGACAGAAATATTAGAATCACTTTGATCGGCTTCTCCTACTGCTTTGGCGGTAGCCAGAATATCTCCTGAAGCTGTACCGATTAACCGCACGTCAATTTGAACGGTAGCTTTGGTTTTTTGCGAACCGCCGCCGATTCCCAGGAAACTGCCGCCGCCCGATTGTCTCTCGATATTAAACTTGGTAATAGTGCCGATGAGTACGGCGTCAACTCCCAATTGTTTGCCAATTTCGGCTGCGGTACCCGCATCCATCGAACCGCTGCGGTTTTGCTGTTTGATCACTTGTTCGAGTTTGCTGCGATCGACTACTGTATAAGTGCCATTGTTCACCAGTTCGTTGATTAGCAGTTCGCTGATGCCTTTGGCGGCGCCGACTCCCCTGTAGGAGCTATAGTAACTGTTGGTAGTGCCGTAGTCGAAATCCATCACCACCAGGCGCTTTTTCGCAGTAGCTTGGGCTGTTTGGAAGGCTGCGGATTGGGTGGTGGCTGGTGTGGCGATCGCGCTTGCACAAACACCTGTTAGCATGAGCGCAGCGAGGGAAATGCTGGTTAAGCGAGAAATCGGGGTTGTTTTCATAAAGCTTTCCTCACAGTTGTTTTGTTCCCAGAATAGTTCAAACAACAGCCGGATGTCAGTCAATTTGAGATTTGAGATTTTAGCTTTCAACTTCCATAAAACCCATCAACCAATTAGCCATCGTCGCCCTGCGAGTCTGTCTCGGCCCGAAGTCCCCAATTTTATAGCCCTGAAAGCCCAATTTTTCTTTCAGCAACTGCTTATTTTCTGGAATGATCGATCGAGTCAATTTCACCGTTGCGGGCCGAGAATCGATAAAATCCGGCGGTTCAGGATACTCTAGACGCCACTCGGGTGCAACATTTGCACTGTCCCAGATCCTAGTCTCCGCATCGCAGCGGTAGCCGAGATACAGCCAAACTAATCGGTTGACAGCGGCATCGTCCATTTCTTCTTTGAGGATGGCCCAAATAGTTTCGTTGTCCAGAGGTGGCAATTCAGACATAATCACGATTTTATCGGAAACCAAAAAAGTTTAATTTACATTAGGTAGTATGTTCAGGAACGGGTCGAAGAACCCGTTCCACTCCGCCTTAAATCCCCCTCATTTCTTAGTCCGCGGAGGCGGACTTTGTTTGTGTAGTTTGACCTCTAATTCGTATGACGGGCGCTTCGCCACATACGAATTAGAGGTCAACAGGTTTCAACCGCCGAGTGATAAATGGGGTAACTGTATTAATTCAAAATGCCATCTTTCTCCGCCATCGACAGCATCAAGTCAATCACGCGGCAAGAATAACCCCATTCGTTGTCATACCAAGAAACGACTTTAAAAAACTTAGAATTCAGTTCAATTCCCGCACCCGCATCGAAAATACTCGATCGCGCATCGCCCTTAAAATCATTAGAAACCACCGCATCCTCAGTATATCCGAGAATGCCTTTGAGGTCGCCAAGAGAAGCTTTTTTCATGGCTTCGCAAATTTCTTTATAGCTAGTTTCCTTCGCCGTTTTGAAAGTAAGGTCAACTACAGACACATCTGGAGTCGGCACTCGCAAAGCCATTCCCGTCAATTTTCCCTTCAATTCCGGCAATACCAAAGTAACAGCTTTCGCCGCACCGGTTGAAGATGGAATAATATTTTGAGCCGCACCGCGTCCTCCCCGCCAATCTTTGACACTGGGCCCGTCTACTGTTGGTTGAGTAGCTGTCATCGCGTGAACAGTCGTCATTAAACCTTCTTCCAAACCGAAGTTATCGTTGATAACTTTGGCAATTGGTGCTAAACAATTGGTGGTACAGCTAGCATTAGAAACAACAGTATCTTTTGCCGGGTCAAATTTGTGGTGGTTGACGCCTACTAAATATGTTGCCACTTTTTCCGGATCTTTGGTCGGTGCTGAAAGTATTACCCGTTTTGCTCCCGCCGTCAAGTGTTTTGATGCGCCTTCAAAATCTGTAAACAATCCAGTAGATTCTACTACATAATCTGCGCCGGATTTACCCCACGGCAATTCTGCCGGATTTCTCATCGACGTACAGGGGATAAATTTTCCGTCAACTACAATCCCGTCTGCTTTGGCTTCAACTTCGCCGTCGTAAATCCCGTGAGTCGAGTCGTATTTGAACAGGTAAGCCAGGTTGTCTGGCGGAACTAAGTCATTAATCCCGACAAATTCGATGTTGGGGTTTTTGATGCCGGCACGCATGACTAGCCGTCCGATGCGACCAAATCCGTTGATGCCGACTTTTAATGCAGCCATGTTTAAACTCCTATTGAAAATATCGCTAGTCGATCGGGCGTAAGCGTTTCCCTCGAAGAGGATCGCAACTTATCGGTTAGAATTTACCACAGCAATTCTTGGCACAACTTAATCTTTTCTATATCTTAATAATTCTGAATTGGCAAAATTGCTATAATAGACACAGATTATTTTCAAATTATCCTTTTTTGAGCGAGCTAAAGTAATAAAAAACAAAGTTATGCAAAAGCTCGCTGTTGCTATGGCTGAAATTGCTGATTTTGATATCGAGAAATTTTCGCTCTATTAGTTATTCAGAAACCCGGTTTCTCAACAAATAAACCGGGTCTCTAATGACTAATGACTGCTGAATACTGACTAAGCTGTTTACCCAACACACCTAGTAATCAGCAATTCCACCGCATCTGAAATAAAACACGACCCACCAAACTTATTTAGAACTGGTCTAATGTTTTCTGCAACTGCTGATACTCGATCGGGTTCACAAAAAGCCAACACGTAAATGTTATCCAGCGTCGTCATTGATGAACCGCGAGAAACGTGATCCCTGGTGTTTTTTCCCGCGACATCGCGAATCACCGAATAATCGGATACGCCAGCTTTATCTAAACCATCTAAAATCTTTCCCAACTCCACCGAGTGGGCGATGATTTCTATTCTTTTAACAGCATCCACAATCTCACCTCCAAAACATATTGATTCCGTATAGATACATGGGAATACCTACAATGATATTAAATGGAAAAGTCACTGCTAACGCCGTCGAAATGTAAAGACTTGGATTAGCTTCGGGAACTGTTAGGCGCATTGCTGCGGGTACTGCTATGTAAGAAGCACTCGCACACAATACTGAAAACAGTAAAGCATCTCCCTTGGGCATTCCAATTAATTTCGCGATTAGCAAAGCAATTACTGCGTTTACTATGGGAATTAAAATTGCAAAGCCGATCAGAAAAACTCCTGCTTCTTGCAAATCTTTAATTCTACTGGCCGCTACCAGCCCCATATCCAACAAGAAAAAAGTCAGAACACCGTAGAATAAATCTTGGGTAAATGGACTCATAACTTCCCAACCGTGTTCTCCTGTGAGGATGCCCATAATTAGGCTACCAATGAGCAGAAATACTGAACTGTTGAGGAAGGCTTCTTGCAGCACTTCTGGCCAAACTATTTCGCGTTTTTCTTCTCCTCCGAATACACTGACGAGAATTAGCCCGACTATAATTGCTGGGGATTCCATCAATGCTAGGGCTGCTACCATGTAGCCATCAAAGTCGATACCCAATTCTTTTAGGAAGGAGGTTGCAGTAATAAATGTTACCGCACTAATTGAACCGTAGGTGGCTGCAATCGCGGCTGCGTTGTAGGAGTCGAGTTTTATCCTCAGTATAAAAAAAGTATAAAGTGGCACTAGCATTGACATCAGCATCGCTGCCAAAATTGTCAGGGCGACTTGCTGGTCAATTCCGCTTTTGGACAGTTCGACCCCACCTTTAAATCCGATCGCAAATAACAGGTACAGTGAAAACAGTTTGGGGATTGGTGCTGGGATTTCTAAATCAGATTTCAGAAAAACTGCCAGCATTCCCATAAAAAAAGCTAATACGGGTGGATTTAAGAGATTTAACGCTACGAGACTTAAATCCACGATCGGTCACTCCCATTTGTTACTTTTTTAATATTACTTCACAAATAATTGTTGCACGAGAATGGATCGATCGAGCGATCGAACTTTTGACTCCGAAGCTGAATGGGGCTAAATACAGCAAAGGTGCGCAGTGCGCACCTGACAACTAAGTATTTGTCCCTAACTAAGCAACAGCCAAATAAGACTCTAGGGCTTCGG
The DNA here is from genome assembly GCA_031399265.1 of Cyanobacteria bacterium SOY_34_metabat_3. Classification (GTDB taxonomy): domain Bacteria; phylum Cyanobacteriota; class Cyanobacteriia; order Cyanobacteriales; family Microcoleaceae; genus Microcoleus. The sequence continues at coordinate 18,373 of JANNOR010000183.1, forward strand.
AACCGCCGATCAACTTGCCGTCGATAAATACTTGCGGCGCAGTTGTAGCACCAGTCACAGCCCGGAGCGATCGAGTTGTGATATCGCGGCCCAAGACGATTTCTTCATAATCCAAGCCCTTTTCAGTCAGCATTGCCTTTGCCTTAGCGCAGAAAGGACAGCCCACTTTGGTAAACAACGAAACTACCTTCGGCTTGGTGGCAGTCGAGTTGATGTAGTTGAGCATCGTATCGGCATCGGACACTTTGAAAGGGTCTCCCGGTTCCTCCGGTTCAATAAACATTTTTTCAACCAAGCCATCTTTTACCACCATTGAATAGCGCCAAGACCGCTTGCCAAAGCCTAAATCAGTCTTGTCAACCAACATTCCCATGCCTTCCGTAAACTCGCCGTTACCGTCAGGAATTAAGGTCACATTATCTGATTCTTGGTCTTTTGCCCATTCGTTCATCACAAAAGTATCGTTGACGGAAATACAAATGATTTCATCTACGCCATTTGCTTTAAAAGTTTTGGCTAATTCGTTGTAGCCCGGGAGGTGCGTTGACGAACAAGTGGGAGTAAATGCTCCCGGTAGCGAGAACACTGCTACGGTTTTGCCTGCAAACAAATCATCGGTGGTGACATCTACCCACTCGTTGTCTTTGCGAGTGCGAAAAGTGACTTTGGGTACTCTTTGACCTTCGTGGTTCGTCAGCATGATTTTGAATCCTTGGGTACTTGGGTTAAATTCACTGCTCTAATCGTACTCATAACGAGTATGACTTGTCAAGTAGGGGAGATGGGGAGATGGGGAGATGGAGAGATAGGGAGATGGAGAGTGGGGGAGTTTCCCGATGCCCGATGCCCGATGCCCGATGCCCGATTCCCGATGCCCATAACAAATTACCAATCAAATTTTGTTCCTAAATACTCTTCTAATTGCTGATTGTAAGGTCTAAAATAATCGCTCAACCATTCGCGCATCGAATCACTTACTGGTTGATAAGAACCAGGATTAGCATTTTGGTACTCGGGCAATTGATATTCTGGCAAATCTAAAAATTCTAAGACTTGCCTGACAGTTGTCGCGGCACCTGCATAAAAATCTTCACTTTTCAAAACTAATAACTGTTCTCGGGGAAAGAAAGCCCGCCAATTTTTAATAAATTCTACATACCTACCGCGAGCTAAATAATTCCCCGGTTCTTCACCGATGATGTATGCTGGATTTTGCGCCAATCGTTCAATTTCATCGCTAATTGCCCGATCGAGCGATCGCCCTTCCCACTTTAGGTCACTCAAGCGGTAAAATTGAGAAATAGCCCGATCGACTGGATTTCGCAAAAGTACAACAAGCTTAACCTCTGGAAACGCGCTGTAGAGACGTTCCGGCGCTTCCCGACAGTCAAAGTAGCTCGGACTTGCTTCGCCAGTCAAAAATTGCTCTTCCTCCGGGATTGGTGGAAAATGAGCCAAATACCAATCAATCCCTCTGTCAAAGTGCCACGAAAAAAAATCCATCTCCTTTTTAATCGGAGTCAAAATTTGCGGGTGTTGAGCTAAATAAGTATACAGAGAAGTCGTGCCGCACCGCTGGGAACCAATGATGATAAAATTGGGATATTTTACTATCTTGCTTGTATTCTTATTGTTAATAGATGCAAAAGTTTGCTGATAACTGACAGTTTGATAACAAGAAATCGCCTCTGCAATTTTGCCTTGTCTTGTCAAAGCTTCTCCCAAATTCAAATAAGGCCAAAAAGCCTCCGGTTTAGCTGTAACAACTTCGCGGTACAAGTCCTCAACTTCATCAAGTTTATTTTGCTTAACTAAGACTTCCCACAAGTTGTAATAAAACCACCAGTAAAAATCTGGATTTATTTCTATTGCTTTCAAGAACGAAGCCGCCGCTTCTTCCCAGTATTTCTGATGGCTTAAAACAGCACCTAAGTTGTAGTAAGACCAGCAATCATCGGGTTTGTCGGCTACAATTGCGCGAGATGAGGCTAATGTACGATCCTCTTCGAGGGCTTCGCTAACGCACTTTTCTTGTTCCTGCAACAACTCCTCTAATTCAGCTGATACCATCTCACAACTTGGCATAATTGTCAACAATATTTCGTAAAGAATAATTGCGCTTTTCGGGCGATCGTACTTTGCTAAACTTCTGCTTAAATCTAGATAAAATCCCGCATTTTCAGGCGTAACTTGCAACTGAAATTTTTCTAACACAGACTTTAAATCAGACTCTGTTTGTCCGAGAGCAAATCCCAGCTTTTCGTAGATTCCCGGCAAATTTACGTCAATTTTAATAGCTTTTAAATATGCAGCGATAGCTTCATCCCAATATTTTAGCTTAATTAAAGCATCGCCTAAATTGCCAAAAGACCAAGCAAAATCCGAGTTAAGTGCAATCTCGGAACGATAAGCAGCAACAGCTTCTTCCCATTGTTCAAGTTTGAGCAAAGCATCGCCCAAATTGTGATAAGACCACGAAAAATTAGGATTTAACTCAACAGCTTTTATGTACGCGGTGACAGATTCCTCCCAGCGTTCCAGTTTCAACAAAACATCGCCCAAATTGTGATAAGACCACGAAAAATTAGGATTTAAGTCAACAGCTTGTTTGTAAGCAACAACAGCATCATCAAATCTCCCACTTTCTTGCAGAGAATTCCCCAAATTGTGGTAATCATGATTATCCATGCAAAACTCCTGCAAGATTCATTAACTTCTCTAGCGAGTTTAAATCCACCCGCAGATCTTTATGTCCCGAATATTGATGAGTTTTATCATCAAACAATTCAGCAATTAAATAGTAATGTTTCAAATCACACAAATTGCTGATAGTCCAAAAGCAACTTGGAACATAAATCGGAGAAAAAATCTCAATTACCTTAGTTCCCGGATTGCAAAAAACTAGATTAGTCAATCCCCCGCCGTGAGGTGCGACAACTACCTTCGCCGCCGCCAAACACGCTGCTTGTTCCGCTACCGACATCGTTTCCATTTCGACACTGCGAAACCCCAACTTTTCCAAACAGCCGATAACATCTTGCTCGTTAATAATTCGCCGATAAGATGCTTTTTTCCGACTGATATAAATGCGTTCTGAATAATTAGTATTGAGCGACTGCTGCTCATTCAAAAACAATTTTTTAAGATATTCACACTTCCATTTAGAAGTACCAGAACCACCGTCGCAAATAGATGGAACTATTAATTTATCCGCTGTAAAGTGCGGCTGATGACGACTTTCTAAAATTTTATCTAATGGAATTCCTAAAGTATTTAAAGTTTCTTTTTCATAAGCTGAATCGCAAGCATTGATGGCAAACTTATCAATACTATCCATCAATCCGCTCTGCTGCAAAAGATGGAACCGCGTCACCACATCAAACATCCAGTGAAAATAAGCTGCTCCTCCCCAACGAGCCGATAGGAAAGCTACATTTCCCTCGATATGTTTGGTGGGAGGCAATTTGTCGGAAGTTATTACCAATTCGGGACAACCCATTGAGATATCGGTAATAAGTTTATTGTCTGAAGTAATGGCTGCGGTGGTAGCAATATCGGCCCAAGCTCGTCCGTTTGGTAATACAGCAACGAAAGATTTTTTGACATGAAAAAATTCATCTTCCCAACATCTGCAATCGGTATCGATTGTTTGGGAATTAGATAAATTGATTTGACTTGCAGGATAGATGTCAATGCAAGTAATACTCGAATCTGACTCCGCTGCAATTGCTAAATCGTCAGTAAATCCACAGTATTTTTTAATCACACTCAAGGGCAACATTTTATAGCCAAGTCTGATAATATCAGCTTCATCGACTGCTCCTTGTTGTGCCAAAGCATCGGCTATATGATAGTAAATTCCAAATAAATCGGGTTTAATCTGAAGTGTTTGAATCAAGTTAGTTATTGCAGGTTCCCACTGCTGTTTTGCAAGGAAACTTAAGCCCAATCCTTCGTAACACCAGCAGGATTTTGGATCGAGATTGATACCTTTTTCATAAATTACGATCGCCCTTTCGACTTCCCCTTGCTTCCGCAGAGCATCGCCCAGCTTCTTGTACAGCCAACAGTTATCGGGGGCCAACTCCACGGCGTGGCCAAAAGCCACCGCAGCTTCGGCCCAATTTTCTTGCAGTTCCAGCACTTCCCCCAAACTATTGTACAACCAACAATCATCGGCATAAAGTTCAATAGCTTTGCGGTAATTTTGTGCTGATTCCTCCCAATTTTTTAGTTGTCTTAAAGCCTTGCCCAAGCGTTCGTAAGACCAACAAAAATCAGGATTCAGTTCAACTAATTTGCGGTAAGCAGCGGTAGCTTCCTCTGGTTTGGAAAGCTGCATCAGAGCCTCACCTAACTGGTTGTAATTCCAACAAAAATTGGGGTTGAATTCAATAGCTTTGCGGTAAGCAGCAGCAGCTTCTTCATATTTTTCGATCGCCTGCAAAGTTTCCCCCAAAAAGTGGTAAGACCAACTAAAATTAGAGTTAAGTTCGATCGACCTTTCGTAAGCAGTAATAGCTTCATCGAACAGTTCTTTTTTTTGCAAAGCGTTACCCAACTTGTGGTAGGATAAAAAGTTTCCCGCTCGAACTTTAATTGCTGCTTGATAGCGTTCAATCGCGGCATCTAAATAACCCGCATTCGCCGCCATATCACCCAACTTTTCGCAACCCGAAGCCAAGAGGTTTTGTTCTACCCCCAAATTTTTATTGTCAGTTTTGCGTACAATCAATTGATAGCCTTTATGAACCACTTCTAACTGACTGCCAAACATCTCCAAAAACCTATCGATGCCGATTTTCGTATCATCCTCCGGGCTGTCAGGGAAGGTAAATTCGTAATCGTCAAAAATCATCAATCCCCCAACTTTCACCAACCGCCAAGACAAAATTGCATCTTGCAAAGCGCTAGTAGGTTTGTGACAGCCGTCAACATAGGAAATATCGTAAAATTCTGAAGCTAAAGTTCCCAGTAAATCCTGAGAGTAACCCTCTAATGCAATTACCTTATCTGCTACTCCCGTTTTAGCAATATTTCCCTTAAACTGTTCTTGGAAATACGGATCGATGCAAGTAATCTTTGCCGTCGGATGGGTTAAAATATTGTCCAGCAGCCAGCAAGCAGACATTCCTTGAAAACTACCAATTTCCACTACTTGAAATTCCGGCATTCCCGCAAACTGCTGCAAGTGCTTCTGCCAAATCGGAATGTTGTGCGTAAACCAATCTTGGGAAAATTGATAATTCTTTGTCGTACATTCAGGCCAACCCCTCAACTCGCTAGCTTTTTGATGGCAAACAATCGCCTCTTCCAATTCACCTAACTGCGGTAAAATATTGCCTAAATCATTGTAAGCTTCAGAATTATTCGGATCGATTTCAATTTGACGGTGGCAAGCAGCAATTAGTTCGTCGAAATCCAGTGTCTTATACTGTTTCTTTGCCAAAAGCCAATCGAGTTCGGCAATAGTTTCCGCAACATTTGGTTCAATTTGCAGCGCCATCTGATAGAATACGATCGCCCCTTCGAGCTGCTTTTGTTTTGCTAAACTCTGGGCTAAATTTAGATAAAATTCAGCTCCCTCTGTCTCAATTTGTAACAATTTGTGATAGACTTTGCCGTTTTCCAGTACATCTATAGCTTGACAGTAACTTTGAATCGTGCTTTCAAAACTCGATGCGCTGCGCTGCTGCAAAGCATATCCCAATCTGGTGTTAATCCCAGTTAAATTAGGCTCCAGTTTAATCGCTTGCAAGAAAGCAGCAACGGAGGCATCCCAAGATTTTTCGCAAGTTAAAACACTGCCCAAATTGCAGTAAAACCAAGGAATTTTGGGTTCAAGTTCGATCGCCCTGCGGTAGCAAGCAACAGCTTCTTCCCACTTTCTTTGCCTCGCCAAAGCTTGCCCTAAATAATTGTGCGCCCAAGCAGAATTATTATTAATTGCTAGAGTCTGAAAATAACATTTAATTGCCTCATCCAACTCGCCCTTTTGCATCCAAACATTGCCCAAACTCAGGTAAGCACGAGCGTAATTTGGATTGAGTTCGAGGCTTTTGCGGTAACAGGCGATCGCCCGATCGCCTTCTCCTCGTTCCGCCCAAGTTTTACCCAAACTGTGGTAAGATTCAAAAGAATCTGGATTGATGGCAATGGCTTGTCGGTAATTGGCGATCGCCTCATCCCACCGCTTTTGGCCGATTAGCATTTCCCCCAAATTGTGATAAGCTGTGGCCAGCTTCGGGTTTAGCTCAATAGCCCGTGAATAACACTCAGAAGCGCGATCGAACTTTGCCACTTCAACAAAACTATTTCCCAGAGTCACGTGCTCGTCAGCAGTTGCCCAATTGGGTTCGATATTAAAAGCTTGATACCAACATTCTGCCGCCTCTTCTCGCTTGTCCAACTGCGTCCAAACTCTCGCTAACTGTCGGTAAGCAGCGCCAAAGTTCGGTGCTAGGGAAATTGCCTTTTCACAATTTGCGATCGCCTTTTCCCACTGTTTCCCGTGAGCATACAAACTGCCGAGATTAGCATAAACTTCCGGCAAATTCGGATTGCGATCCAGTGCTGCTTCATACCACTGCTTAGCTTGCTCGATTTCACCTCGAACCTGCATCACCTTTCCCAGCGTCTGACAAGCCATAGCCAAATTTGGTTCAATTTTCAACGCTGACTCGCAAGCAGCCACCGCCTCATTCAACCTTCCTTCAGCCAAATAAACTTCTGCTTGCCGACTCAAATCAACTGCTGTTTTTTCCATCTTCTCAATTGAGGGCATAATTCAACTTACTCCAGACGCCAGCTAATCCAAACTAACCACTTCAATCATCTTTTTCAGCGAACTTAAGTTCACCAAAATATCCTCAGTCAGGGAATTCTGATACATCAACTCTCTAATAGGATAGCACTCAAAAGCCTCCCCAGCCAAGTAATAATGTTCCAACTTCAAATATTGACTAATTCCCCAATAATAATGACTGATATAGTGAGGCGACACCAACTCAATCACTTTCTTTCCATGACGAGAAAAAATTGTATTTGTCAAACCGCTACCGTGGGCTGCAACTATTACCTCAGCGTGGTAAAAATGAGCAATTTGCTCTGCCAAAGACATCGATTCAGGTAAAATAGAAACAAAGCCCGATCGCTCCAAAACCTCCACTACATCTTCCTCATTCAAAACTCGCCGATATCTCGCTTTGCTGCGGCTGATATAAATGCGTTTTGGATAACTCGCACTAGGCACAATTTCCTTGAGAAACTCCCGCCTCAAAAAATCGATCGCCCACCCAGGCGGCCAGCCCAAATATCCCGCAAAAGAAGGTACAATCAACTCTGTTGCTTGAATGTGAGACAGGCGATCGCTCTCCAGAACCTTCTCCTCGGGAATGCCCAGAATTCGGAGAGTTTCCCGCTGAAATTGGTGCTGGCAACTGTTAACCAAAAACCAATCAATTTCCGCCAAATCTCTGCCACTTTGTCGCAGCAATTCGATCCTCGGCAAAACGTCTACCATCCAGTGAAAATAGACATTTCCCGACAAACCAGAAAGCACCGCGACGCTGCCTTCAATCTGCTTTAAAGGCGGAAAAGATTCTAAGTTAAAAACACTATGTTTTTTGACATCATGATTGTCACATCCAGGCAAGAAACCCGGATAATCTCTAGACACATCAGCCAACAAATAGTTATCAGGAGTTATAACTGCGATCGCCTTACAAATCAGCCAATAATTTTGCTGCGGCACAATCCAAACTCGCCCATTCGGAATTGCTGCCACAAAAGTCTTCGGCGCATCCACAGGTATCGGTTGCGAGTTAGACAAACGGCACACTCCCCAACCCAAATGCACCGGATCGAACCACTTAGAAATTCGGTGCAAACACATCCCGCAAGTTAAACCGCCACAATCGGAATTGGGGAATTGGGAATTGGGAATTGGGAATTGGGAATTGGCAGTATTTTCTAGTTTGGCTTCTGTCTGATATTTCCAAACTATCTCAACATAATTGCCAGCATCCAATTTTGTAGCAACCAGCCAATCCCAACTTGATAAATAAATACTGTGAGGGCGTTTGATCGAATTGCGATCGGGCAAAACAAAACTTGCTTGTTTCCACTGTTGCGGCTCGCCGTACCCGTGCAATTGCAACTCTAAAACCTGTTGATAATAATCGATCGCCCTTTCGCAATTTCCCTGTCTTTCCAGCAGTTTTGCCAACTCAAAATAAACCTGCGGCAAAGCAGGTTGAACCGTCAAAGCCATGCGGTAAACTGCAACTGCCGCATTAAACCTGTGCTGCTGCGCCAAACAATTTCCCAGACGCCAGTAAAGCTCTGTATTTTTCGGTTGAATTTGCAAAGCTTTTTGATAATAAGCAGCAGCAGATTCATATCCGCCGTAGTCTGTTAAAGCATTCCCCAAATGCAAGTAAATTTCTGCTAAATAATCGCAAATTTCGCGAATTGGGAATTGGGCATCGGGCATCGGGCATTGGGCATCGGGCATTGGGCATCGGGAATCGGCAATTAATCTTCCTTCTTCCTTCTTCCTTCCAGTTAATGCTGCGAGAAATCGATCGCACGCAGAAATCGCCCTTGACAACTCATCATCATCTACAACAGCAACTCTGCGCCTGTCTGCCAAACGAGAGTAAGCCTCAACAAAATCGGGCTTCAGAGCGATCGCCCGCTGGAAATAAGGCATGGCTTCAGCAATTTTGCCCAAAACCATCAAAGAAAATCCAGCGTCTGTGTAGCCCGCAATATGCTCCGTATCGAGTTCGATCGCCCGATCGAAACAAGCAACCGCCGCCAAATGTTCGCCCTGTATTTGCCAAGCTTTCCCCAGATTGTAATGAGCCAAAACCATCTCCGGCTCCAACTCAATCGCCCTGATATAACATCCGATCGCCCTTTCCGGGCTTTTTTCCAGCAACACCTGCCCTAAATTATTGTGCAGCGTCGCCCAATCCGGCTTAATCTCGATCGCAGCTTGGTAAATCTCGATCGCCTCAGCAGAGCGATCGTCCTTCAGCAAAATCGCACCCAGATTGTTGTAAGCTTCCACATAATCCGGCTTCAGATCGATCGCCTGTCGGTAAGTATCAATTGCCGCTTCAAGCTGATTATTCCCATCTAAAACCGCAGCCAGATTGTAGAAAGCAAGTAAATAATTTGGTTTAAGATCGATCGCCTTTCGGTAACAGTCGATCGCCCCCAACAAATTCCCCTGCTTGTGAAAAACATTTCCCAAGTTATAATGAACTTCCGGCCAGTCCGGCTTCAAATCCAGAGCTTGGCGGTAGTGAAAAGCCGCCTCATCCAGCCAGCAATACTCGCTGTAAAGTTGACCCAAATAAGCATGAGCCCGAAAAAAATTGGGCGAAATCTCCAAAGCTTGGACAAAAGCATCTCTTGCCGCCGTCGGATCTGCGCTCGCTTCTAATATTTCCCCTAAAGTTGTATAAGCCAGCGGTGAAAATGGCTGTAGTTCGATCGCCTGATGGCAAAGATCGATCGCCTCAGTTAGCTTCCCCCGGTTCAGGTAAACTTGGGCTTGTTTGATGTATTCTTCAGTGCTCATTGCTCGCCAGAAGTTGCAGTTTTTTCCCCGTTATGAGGGAACATACAGAATTCTGATTTTAAAATTTTATATTTTCGACTATTTATATTTTGTCCGATCGGGCGATCGATTGCTTTAAGCAATAACCAGTATCAAATTATCTAAAATTCGCCGCATTTTACTTCCTAAATTAAAGCTTTCAACCTCACTCTGCAACGCGCAGAACAAAGTTGAAAGCTCTAAAAACAGTCACTACTGCGGTGGAACAGCCCCGGATGTTATCCAGTGCCGCCCCACCACCGCCAGTTTTTTTAGAACAACTCGAAGTTGTTTCTAGTGCCTGTGTTAACTGCGCCCAAGTTAAGTCCTGGTTGCAGTTGAGCGATCGTTTGCACGCCGCTGCCACCGTTGTAGAACAACAAACCGCTTTGTGGATCGTAGACGATCTTGTTTGCAGTGTTGGTTGTCGCGCTGTTGGCGTTGAAACCAGAAACCACAACAAAGTCCGTAGCATCGAACGTTCCGCCCAAAGCAGAGAAAGCGCTCGGCCTCAAACGAATCTTATCTTCGGCTGGGTTAAAGTCGGTAATGGTGTCAATACCATATTCAGCGCCAACACCAGCGAAGAAGAACGTATCGCTACCAGCACCGCCGGTTAGGACATCACTGCCTCTGTCGCCAGAGATAAAGTCATCGCCAGCGCCACCGTCAACGGTGTCATTTTCTCTACCACCGTAGAGGCTGTCGTTGCCGTCGCCGCCGCTAACAAAATCGTTGCCTTTGCCACCGAACGCTGTATCGTTGCCGGTACCGCCCAAGATGGTATCGTTTCCGGTGTCGCCAGAAATGAAGTCACTACCAGCATTACCGTCGATCAGATCGCTGCCTTTACCGCCAAATATCCTGTCGTCGCCGATGCCGCCATCGACCACATCGTTGCCGGTGCCTGCAAAGACATCATCGTTGCCGCTACCGCCGCCGATACTGTCATTGCCGCCCCCAGAAATAATCAGGTCATCGCCACCGCGACCAGAGATGACATCATTGCCTCCAAAAGTAAGGATGATATCGGCTTGTTCGCTGCCGTTCAACCGGTTATCGCCTTGAGTACCAATCACATCAAGACCCCTGGTGGGGTTTGTAACTGAAGATACTGGGGTCGTTGGATTAGTTACCTGTGTCATTTACACTCCTCCTGAACATGAATCATTTTTCTACAATACACTTTTCCCTCCAAAGGGACTCAATAAATGAAACCGGACATCGGTTGAGACCCTAATTTACCCGGCTGCTATAAGCTGTCATCTAATTTAAATTCAGCAGAGTGCTGCGGGTCGCGAGTTGAATCCTGTATTCGTCGGGCAGCAAATATCGGTTGTTTCCTGCCTGGGACTCTCGACTCTAGCGCTCCCTCCTCTAACATGAAAATATTCCAGTTAAACGTTTGTGAGTTTACCATACCTATCCTGAGTGCGGCTAGTCAGTTTTAAAACAATAGCCGGGAAATACACATAGACCATTTTTAATGGGAGTATGCTCTCAAGATTGATAAATTGCCCCCCAGTCGTTGGCAACTGTCGATCGCCCCGAAGTTCGTAGGCGTAAGCCGGGGCGTAGCCATCGTCCGCAATGAGACTGTAACCCAGTTGCGATTATTCAGTGGACTCTGGTTCACCAGACTTTTGAGTTTCGCCAATAGTTCCCAAGAAATCAAAATTTTTTAGCCTGCTTTCAAACCCCGCCCGGGCCGCCCAGAGCCCGATCGATCGAACAAAGCCTGAGAAAGCGATTGAAGCGCTTGCTTTTACCGCTTTCTGTTTCGTTAACTTATCCTCAACTCAAGTCCAGGACGCACTTTTGAGGCTCAGCACCCTGATTTTCCCATTCAGATCCCTCGCGCTCAACCGAGGATTTTCGCTACAAAATTGTGTCTAGCAACACACATCATTATCTGCCGCCAGCCGCATCTATCCACAGAATTAGATCCGGCACTGATTGTGTTATTTCCTTGATATTTCGGACGGGCAGCCACGGTTCCGACAATACTGTCAAAGCTTATTTTAAGCTGCCGAAGATCTGAATTTCGATCTGTTGGTTCGGCCTGGAGTGTCAAACAGACAAAGATTTTAGCAGCGACACGGGACTATTTAGAGCTACACTACACCCCGAACTCCGGTAACTTTTTCGAGTTAAAGTTAAAAATATTAAGTTGTCAGAAATATTTTATAGCTAATTGTTAACTTCGATCTGCTCATTAACAATTAGCAAGTTCGCAGTTTTGGTTCGGCATTCATAGACAAGCTGTACTATTTACCTGAGCGGTGTGCTTCTAGTTGCGCTGTTGGCCCGTTGGAATGACTCTGGCTGTCGTAACTGTAGATGTGAGTCTCGCTCTGGAAAATATAATTGATAGAACTCGCTGCATAGTAAGTCAGCGCTAGCACCGACACTAGATTGAGAATTCGATAAATTGGCTTCTCTGACATTTCGTTCATTTTCACTCCTAGCTTTTTGGGAAAATAGCAAATTTGGATACAGTGACGGCACTCTTTTTGAGAAGTTCCCCAAAAGGCAGCGCCAGAGAAAACATCCGATTCTCGCGTTATTTACTCTTGATACCCGATCGCTTAAAACCAGTCACAATCACGATTTGAAAAAGTTTTTTTCTTGCCTATTTCATATTGCGCTCTCTGCCTTTAATTGTCTATCTAACTGCGGTAAGAGTTAGGCAGTTTGGGCGATATCGGACTCTGCATTTTTTATTTAAAGCTACTGGAATTAAAAAAAAGCGAGCCGCAAAAGCCTGCGATATAAAGAATAGAGCTGTTTTAAAACACCTGCGATTTTTCTAAATTCGATTAATTGCGCGCCCGGGGCGGAAGCAGTGAAAATTATTAAGTTGGTTGGCTGAAAACAAAAATACGTCTAAAGTTATAGTTGTGCCAGCAATAAATCGTGTTATATTTCACGTAGATTATGATGTTGGTGCAAGCGATAAATGATTTTTGGCTGCACCAACAGAATCCGACAATCTGGGTATAACAGTTTTGGCGAAATCGGCACAGCATTAAATCATGACTTGATAGCAGAAAAGCAGGCCTCAAAAAGGAGAAGGTAGAAGTTAAAAGCCGTAAAAAAATACTGTTTTGGAATTCAGCATTTTATTTTATTCTACCTTCTCGTTACATTTTTTATACCCTGCATAAAAATGACATACTGACTGCTAGGAGCCTACATGGAGATAATCTATGACGAGATTGCCGACATCGTTAAAGTCAGTTACTCCTACAATTTATTAAAAGTTTTGCTCTGATTTAGCTGCTCGCACAACCGACTTTTTACTGCTGATTTGCAAAATCGATAGTGGCAGAACAACAGGCCAAACCAGAGGGCCGATTATTAAGGCTATCCAAGAGACCAAGTCTTTTTTAGATGTCGCAGTATCGTTCCAAAAACTTTTGAACCAAACAAAAAAAACTATTAAGGCAATCGAAAAGTAGGCTGTGATTATCATTGTTTTACCGACAGGCCTGTAAATGGGATTGAACTATTTATCCTTATTGTATCTCAGGGTGCGGGTCGCCGATCGCCGCGAGCGGCCCCAAAGACTGCAAGCGTTCAGAACCCAAAGCTTCTAAAGTCTCCGAGTTCAGAGTGTGCAGTGTCGCCGATCGAATACACGCATACAGCAGCGGCGCGCGGCTGTCAAAGCCCTGCGATCGGGAATTTTCCTCCGTTTCGGCCCACTTGGAGGCGATCGGGGATCTCGCAGCAAATTCGATTGATCTTTCTCGTTCTCTGTGATTTCACTCACATATATTGCAGACTTCGATCACACGCAGAGCTAAGAACGATCGCATAGGGTAGCCGACGGCAATCACACTACTCTGTTCTGAAATGCTCGATATTAGGGTAGTTGAGTTCAAGGAGATTTCATGCAAGCTTTGACTTTAAAATCCGATCGCGCGATCGCTGAATTGTTCTATCAAGTCACCCATTCAGGCAATCTGACTCGGACCCAAAGCCACGGACTGCGGGCACTCTGCGAAAGCGCTCTGTGCGAAGACGACCGAGATGCAGTCAACCGCCTGCTACACGCCATCCGCCGCGGATGGGTCAGGATTTCCGATTAGTCCCCTCAGACAGCAACTCAAAACTGGTATTTCTGCTTTCTCTCCTGCAAAACTTTGCCAGCAATCAGATTTTCGTAAGTGTGCCGCTCCATTAACCCTCTCAAAAAACAAATTCTGCTGCGATCGTTTCGATCGAACCCGGTTTCTTGAAGAAGCCGGGATTTTTGATCTAAAGCAGTCATATCAATTCCGGTAACACTCCTTATGAAATAGAGGACACGGCACTTCCGTGTCCCTGCCGTGATTAATTGTAGGGACACGGCTTTTGGAGTGTCCGGGCTTTGAGTAATATTAATAATTCCGATGCTACGGGATTTGATATCAGCAGTTAGTCCTTAGCAGTAATTAAGTAAATACACGGAAAAAAACTCATATCAAGACACTCAGTAAATGTCGCCAAACCGCGTTTTCAAACACCGTAAAACTTTTACGTTTAATTAAATCGATCGATATTATTTAGCAGTCACCAGTAATTTTTTTAGAGATAAATATTAATTTATTTATTGAATTCTCTTAACAAAAGCTACAGATGTCAGACTTGGCAAAACTGAGGAATCTGGACGGAGTTTGTGTTTCGAGTTGCTCTCTCGATCGAGCAAACATCCGATCCCCAAGTCCGGCTGACACAAATCACCAATTAAGCTCGAATCGATCACATTTAATCGCGTCGTTAAATCACATAAAGATTCGGAAAATTAGTTAATACTGTCAAAAGTGAGTTCAATAAAAAATAGATGATGACGCAAACTTTTCTACCTCAATTTACTATTGCAGAGCTAGTCTTTCAGGTATATCACTCCGGTCTGCTGACTCCCACTCACCGACAACAACTCAAGACAGCACTGTTAGATGACTGTCTTACCGAAGAAGATCAAACAGCCATTAACCGCTTGCTCCACGCGGTGCGGCGGGGCTGGCTGAAAGTTGTAGATTAAACTGTGACCAAAATTTTTTTGCCGCTCCTCTTTAAATACGCTGTCACCTGAATGCAGAATTAAATCTCCTCAATAAAATCGGGAATTAGGTTGAATGTAGGGTGCGCCACAAGCACCCTGGGATTTTAAACTCTGTTTCAAAATCTTAGTTAATCAGAAATTTTGCCATCAGGCATCATCGCCTGTCTCAGATTCGCCTCGTTGAAATTTGTCCCGCGCCAAGAAGCTTGATGCAAGTTCGCTCCCCGGAGATTTGCTCCCTTCAAAGAAACTCCACTCAAATCTGCTTGATGAAGATTTGCACAGCTCAAGTTAGCTCCGCTCAAATCGGCTCCCTTCAAATCCGCTTTTTCGAGATTTGCTTCGCTCAAATTTGCCCAACTCAGATTTGCTTGAGTTATGTTAGCAAAACTGAGGTCAGCTTGTGTTAAGTTGGCGTCGGTTAAATTTGCTTTGCTGAGGTTGATTCCGCAAAGTTTTACCAATGTCAAGTTGGCGCCTTGCAAGTTAGCGTTAACTGCGTAAACTTGCATCAAAATTGCCCGCTGAAGGTTTGCATCTCTCATATCTGCACCGCTGAGACTCCCCCCTGTTAAATCGGCCCTGCTAAGCACCGCACTCCGCAAGATGGCTCCGCTCAAGTTCGCTCCCACTGCATTGCATTCGCCGAAATTAGCGGACATGAGGTTGGCTTGGGAGAGGTTGGCTTGGCTGATGTCTGCTTGATACAGATTCGCTCTGTATAGCGTTATGCCGATCAAATTTGCACCTTTTAAACAAGCTTCACTCAGGTCAATATCGCGCACATTTGTCCTTGATATATTCACCCCAGCTAGGTCTACTTTACGAAAAACCCGTTCTCCGGCTGCATACCGTCTGAGAAGTTCCTCTGCATTCATGTCATTTTTCCCAAAATATTTAATAATGTCTTTTATATTTCAATAATATTAGATATGAGCGACCTTTACGTTTCTTGGTCTGAGTACCACCGAAAAATTGAGGATTTGGCAGTAAAAATTGATGAATCTCAATGGAAATTCGATCGCATTGTCTGTTTGGCGAGGGGAGGGCTGCGGGTTGGCGATACTCTGTCGCGGATTTTCGACAAACCTCTGGCGATTTTAGCGGCCTCGTCCTATGGTGGAACCGAGGGAAAAGTCCGGGGCGCGATCGAGTTTGCGCGCGATTTGACAATGGTGGGCGATAATTTGGGCAGCCGCATTCTGCTGGTTGACGATTTGGTAGATTCGGGAATTAGTTTGGATCGAGGTATCGTTTGGCTGAAGAATCGCTACGGCGAGGATATTCAGGAAATTCGGACTGCTGTGCTTTGGTACAAGGCTTGTTCTGTGGCGCAGCCAGATTATTATGTAGATTATTTGGCTGACAATCCTTGGATTCACCAACCTTTTGAAATGTACGAAAAGATGAGTGCGGCCGATTTGGCGGCGCAAGTCGGGAGTTAGTAAAACCAGCCCCCTAGGAGTCTTTGATTTGTAGTTGCTCTTTAGCCCAAGCACGAAATGCTCGGATTGTCGGGCTTCTACCTTGGGTGTTGGCGCGATCGACATATTCGGGAATTACATCAACAATCGGAAAGTCGGGGAAATTTTGGCTAGTATCGGACTCAGTATATTTTCCGTCTTGAAGCAGATAGATTTTCAGGGTTCGCCCGTCATATCTCCAAAGTTCCGGCACTTTCAAAGCTTGATAGCTGTTTAAAGCGGTTTGTGAAGAGTTATCAATCTCGATCGCCAAATCGGGAGGCGGATCTACTGTTAAATCTATTCTATCTTTACCTCTGATAGCAGCTTCATGCTGAATGTAGAAACAGTCATCAGGTTCTAAGCCACTCATCATTTCTTTACTTTTGAACGTAGTGGAACCTAAAACATCACAATCAATATTAAGCTCTTCCAGCATTAACTTAACGAAGTCGCCAATCAATGACTTAGCTTTTTCATGTTTGGGTAGTGGCATTCTGATTTCCAGTATTTCTTTGTAATAAGTAAGTCGAATTGCGTAACCTTCTCCTAACTCTTCTAGGATAGATTCGTACATTTCCCAGCTAACGTTTTGTAACTGCACTTTATTGCCGGGGGGGACAATTAGTTGATTCAGTTCAAATACTATTGATTTGGTTTCAGTTTGCATCGGTTGCTTCTAGGAATGGGACTTATAGCTCTATTTTATCAAGGGATTGAAGAACAATAGAAGACGGCGGTTGAAACCGCGCCTACAAAAACGAAGTCCGCCTCCGCGGACTGAAGAGAGTAAATGAATAAAACAACGTAATTTTCACCATCTTATCTTCAACCCGCGGAGGCGGTTTTTGTTTGTATAGACGCGGTTTCAACCGCCGTCTACATCTAAGAATTAGCGAACCGAAAGAATACGATCGCCCAATTCCATAGTTTTTGCCAAAACTTCCTGCCGCGCCCACTTGTCCGCCGCCAAAATATCGTCTAAAGCCGGACTTTCACAGTTATCGATTTGATGTTTGTCGCACACCTTTTCAATTAATTTCGGAATATCCAAAAACGTAATCTTTTCTTCCAAAAATAGCGCTACAGCCTGTTCGTTTGCCGCATTCAGCACCGCTGGCATCGAACCGCCCGCGCGTCCCGCCGCATAAGCTAACTGCATACAAGGATATTTTTCGTGGTCTGGTTCTCGGAAAGTTAAATCACCGGATTTTACTAAATCTAACCGTTTCCAATCTGTCTGAATTCGCTCCGGCCAAGACAAAGCGTAAAGCAGCGGCAAGCGCATATCCGGCCAGCCCAATTGCGCTAAAACAGACGTATCTTGCAGCTCAATTAACGAGTGAATGATGCTCTGGGGATGAATGACAATATCAATGTCGTCATAATCCATTCCGAACAAGTAATGAGCTTCAATTACTTCTAATCCTTTATTCATCAAAGTAGCAGAATCAATCGTGATTTTCTGTCCCATCGACCAATTCGGATGTTTTAAGGCATCGGCGACTGTTACTTCTGCTAATTGGTCGATCGGCAAATCTCGAAAAGAACCCCCCGAAGCTGTGAGGATAATTCGCCGCAAACCGCCCGCCGGCAAGCCTTGCAGGCACTGAAAAATTGCCGAATGTTCCGAGTCTGCCGGTAATATTTTAACGCCGTATTTTTCGATTAAGGGGTTGACAACCGGGCCGCCGGCGATTAATGTTTCTTTATTGGCTAAGGCAATATCTTTGCCTGCTTCAATAGCCGCCATTGTTGGCAGCAAACCGGCACAGCCAACTATGCCAGTGACGACGGCTTCAGCATCGCCATATTTGGCAACTTCGACAACGCCTGATTCGCCAGCAAGTAATATAGGTTGAGGGTCGAGATCGGCGATCGCCTCTTGCAATTCCTGTAATTTATCTTCGTCACAAATTGCGACAATTTCCGGCCGAAACTGCCGTATTTGCTGGGCCAGCAAAGTTACATTTCGTCCGGCGGTTAACCCGACAATCCGAAATCGATCGGGGTATTGAGCTACAATATCCAGAGTTTGAGTGCCGATGGAGCCTGTGGAGCCGAGAAGAGTTATTGCTTTCACAATTTTTTAAGGTTTTGTGGATTATTCTAATATTACGATTACCAGAACTCAAATTAGCGGTTAACTATGGCGTGGCAAGCATATTTGAGGGAATCATATTTTGAGTAGTCAGTTAGTGCCAGATTTCATGGAAAATGCGAAAGATTTTGCTGATAATCGTGGGGATATCGGCGTTGGAATCGGGGAAAATATAGAAGAAGGTCGATCGCGCTTACCGTCGAGTTTGGTTTGGGCGATCGTCATTGCTGCTACAATTTTCTTTGCCTGTAGCAGTTTACGCCACGCTTTATTCCAATCCACAGCCTTCGATTTGGGAATTTTTGACCAAGCAATTTACTTACTCAGTCAAAACCAAACGCCGTTTTCTTCCTTGATGGGGATTCATATTTTGGGCGATCACGCAGCGGTAATCTATTATCCGCTGGCTTTGTTGTACAAAATCTACCCGGATGTGCATTGGCTGCTGTTGGTACAAGCCGTTGCTTTATCCCTCGGGGCTTGGCCTAGCTGGAGTTTAGCGCGTTTGGCCGGCTTAAATCAAGAAGAGTCTCGGGCGATCGCATTTATCTACTTACTATATCCGGTGGTATTTAACATCAATTTATTTGATTTTCACCCAGAAGTAATCGCTTTACCCGCACTTTTGGCAGCAATTTGGGCGGCGCGTTTAAATAAACTTGTGTGGTTTTGTACCGCTATTCTGTTAGTCTTGAGCTGCAAGGCGGTTTTGTCCATAATCGTTGCTGCGATGGGTTTGTGGCTGTTATTTTGCGAAAAAAAGCAACGTTGCGGGGCGATCGGGCTTTTGCTCGGTGTAGCATGGTTTTTGATAGCTTCCCAAAAAATTATCCCCTACTTTAGCGGCAGCGAAGTCGCCGGAGTCGGGCGTTACAGCTATTTAGGCAAATCCGTCCTAGAAATTGCCATCAACCTCATATTAAAACCACAGCTAGTATTAGGAAAAATCCTTTCCTTCGACACATTCAAATACTTATTTGTCCTCACCTTACCCGTGATTTGGCTATTGCTGCCATTCTCCCGCAAAATCAACCTCAAATATTTAACAGCCCTAATTCCAGCCATCCCTACATTAATTATCAATATCCTCTCCGATTTACCATTTCAACGCAGTTTAGCTTATCAATATTCAGTCCCAATTGTGCCATTTTTAATCTTAGCAATTATCGCTCAAGCAGCAGCAATCAAAAACGCAGATAAACTTACATCGCTCAATCCAGAAAATATTCAATTACCAAAAATAGCTAATTTACCCTTAAAAAAAATCCCAATTCCGCAACTGTGGCTCGGAATGCAATTACCCAAAGCAATGGTAATTTGGTCATTAATAATTTTCCTATTGCTGGGAGAATCCAAAGACTTTATTCTGTACGCAAATAGACTAGATACTTGGCAAGCTACGCGCGAAGCAGTCGGCCAAGTTCAACCCCAAAGCAGTATTTTAACAGATAATAGACTTGCTCCTCACTTTGCCCACCGCCCCATAGTAAAATTGATTTCACAAATTTCCGCCCAAACAAATTTAGCTGAATTTAAATACATATTATTAAACTTGCGTCATCCCTGGCCTGATACTGAAAAAATTGGTAATAGCTTAGCAAATAAGCTTAAAATATCTCCCGATTTTCAATTAATTTATCAAAAAAACGAAGTTCTGCTATTTAAAAGTATCGCTGATTAAATCAATAAAATGCTAACTTTAAAACCCCAAAAATTCCATCCAGTATTGTTAATGATTGTCGTAGCAACCCTAATTCTTTTTACCACCAGTAGCGCGCGACACGCATTGTTTCATTCCACTGCATACGACTTAGCCATTTTTGACCAAGCAATTTACTTAATCTCCCAAAATCAAACGCCATTTTCTTCATTAATGGACATCAATATTTTAGGCGATCACGCAGCATTTATTTTTTACCCGCTAGCCTTACTTTACAAAATATATCCAGACGTGCACTGGCTGTTATTCGTGCAAGCTATTTCCCTAGCTTTAGGTGCTTGGCCCAGTTGGAGTTTAGCACGTCAAGCGGGTTTAAACGAACAAAAATCGATCGCAGTTGCAGCCGTATATCTGCTGTATCCCGCAGTATTCAATGTCAATCTTTTTGACTTCCACTCCGAAGTCATTGCCTTGCCCGCAATTCTAGCAGCAATCGTAGCAGCTAGACTTGATAAAGTTTTGTGGTTTTGTGCTGCCATTATCTTAATTTTAAGCTGCAAAGCCGTGCTATCTTTGACAGTTTTGATGATGGGTGTCTGGTTGTTTTTCTTTGAGAAAAACCGCAGGTGCGGACTCATCGCGATATTTCTCGGTGCGGGTTGGTTTTTGATAGCTACTCAAGCTATTGTACCATATTTCAATCAGGGCAAACAACACGCAGGTATCGGACGATATCAATATTTGGGAAACTCAGTTTTTGAAATTGCGATTAATTTAATTCTGAAACCGCATCTAATAGCAGGGCGGCTGTTTTCAGTAGATACTTTAGGATATTTGATTTTGTTATTTGCGCCCGTAATGTGGTGGCTTTCTCCGCGACATCTCGCGCCGCTAATTGGTGCTTTGCCCGTGCTCGTGATGAATGTTATTTCCGATATTGAAGCCCAGCGAGATTTGATTCATCAGTATTCTGTGCCGATATTTCCATTTATATTAACTGCTGTAATTGCTACTCTAGCAGATAGACAAGAAAGAGGCAAGAATTTCTGGAAAAATGCAGGTAATTATCTATGGAATCACCGCAACTCGATTCCTCATATTTGGAATCGCATTAAATTTAATCGCATTTCTATTAAATATGTTAAGCGGATTTGGACAAACCGTATTTGGGTTCACCGAAGTTGGAGAGGTGGCAAGTTAGTGTTTGCCCATTTGTCAAAATTGTTGATTTTCTGGTCGCTGTTAACCTTTTTAATTTTAGCAAAGTACGGCTATTTTTGGACAATTTATTTGGAATCTCTTGATACTTGGCAAGCGACACGGCAGGCAATTAATCTCGTGCAAACTAAAGGCAATGTGTTGACAGATAATTCCCTAGCAACTCATCTCGCTCACCGTTCAACAATTAAATTGCTCCATCAAGTTGCCAAGGGACAAAGCTTGAATGAATTTGAGTATGTATTGCTAAATTTACGTCATCCTTGGCACGATACTGCGGATGCTGCTGTCAGTGTAGCTGCTGAGCTTAAAAAATCTCCTTTGTTTCAAATTAGCTATCAGCAAGACGATGTTTGGTTATTTCAAAAAATCCGCAAATAAGTAGTAATAATGAATAAATTTAATTGTTTTAAGTATCTAAAATATTATCCTGTAATTTTGCCGATCGCCCTTTTGTCCCTAATATTTTTCCTGTGCAGCACCGCGCGGCACGCCCTGTTTGAATCAAACGCTTTTGAACTAGGAATTTACGACCAAGTAGCCTATTTAATCGGTCAAGGACAAACCCCATTTTCCTCATTTCTGGAAATTCACCACATGGGAAATCATGCCGCTTGGGTGATGTATCCTGTGGGTTTGCTTTACAAAATATATCCCGATGTTCATTGGCTATTGTTAGTCCAAGCAGTTGCTTTAGCATTGGGTGCTTTGCCGACTTGGAGTTTGGCACGGCAAGCCGGATTAAATAATAGCATATCGGGGGCGATCGCCTGTATTTACCTGCTCTATCCATTAGTATTCAATGTCAACCTCTTCGACTTCCACCCAGAAGTAATTGCCTTACCAGCACTGCTAGCAGCAATCCTCGCCGCCAGACTGAATAAAACCCTGTGGTTTTGTGCTGCGGTTCTATTAGTTTTGAGCTGCAAAGCCGTGCTATCTCTAACTGTGGCTGCGATGGGACTGTGGTTGTTATGTTTTGACAAAAAACGCAATTGCGGACTCATAGCTCTGTTTCTCGGCGCGGGTTGGTTTCTGATAGCTACTCAGGCAGTTATACCATATTTCAATCAAGGAAGAGAACACGCGGGAATCGGGCGATATGGATATTTAGGAAGTTCTGTTTTAGAAATAGCTGTTAATTTAATCTTAAAACCGAATCTCGTTTTAGGGCGTTTGTTTTCTGTTAATACTTTTGAATATTTAGCGTTATTAGTATTGCCTGTAATTTGGTGGCTTTCGCCGCGTCACCTGTCGCCTTTGATTAGTGCTGTACCGATGTTGGCGATGAATATTCTTTCCGATATCCCCGCTCAGCGAGATTTGATCCATCAATATTCAATCCCAATACTGCCGTTTTTATTAGTTGCCATAATTTCGAGTTTAGCAGCTAGCGATCGGCAAAAAGCAAAGACAATATTTGATAGATTGCCAATTCCTAGTTATCCATTGCCTAGAGTCATGATAATTTGGTCGTTGATTGGTTTCTTGGCTTTAGCAAAATACGGCTATTTTTGGACTATTTACTTAGATTCCCTCGATACTTGGCCAGCTACCAGAGAAGCAATCGCTCTTGTCAACACAAAAGGCAGCATTTTAACAACTTCTCACATGGCTCCTCACTTAACTCACCGCCCTGTAGTAAAATTAACCCAGGCTGACGCGCCTGCAAATGCCGCAGAATTTGACTATGTATTGCTGAATTTGCGTTATCCCGGCTGGATGAGCGATCGAGCTTTTGTAGAAAACCTCATAACCAAACTAAAAAATAACCCTCAATTTAAACTAAAATATCAACGAGACGACATATATCTATTTACTAAGACTCATTAATTAGCAGTTAACCGTCAACCGTCAACTGTCAACCGTCAACTGTCAACTGATCAAGCTAATCCTCAACTTTCAAAGCCCTTCTTGCCAACTTCACATAAGTTTTCACAGTTTCATAAGGCATTTCCAAATCAGTAGCAATATCAAACAAAGATTCCCCCAACTCCCGGCGCGCCAAAATCGTCGCCCAAGTTTCCGCAATCTCAGCAGCGCGACTTCCACCTGTACGCTTTCTGCGCGCCATAAACTTCTCTGTCAATTCATCGATTCGCGCCGCCAAAACGCTTTGGATCGACACTTCCGGTAGCGATTCTGTCAACCACTGCGATCGCGTTTGTCCCAACCCAAAAGTTGTTTTGTGCCCCGTGCCGCAGTAAGGCGCTAATTGCCCCAAAGCATAAAATAATTGTACAAAATCAGGACGCAATGCGATCGATCGCCCTAGCCCAAATTCCACAGCCCCAGTGAATCCCGTTACCATGCCTTTTTTACCCGCCGCTACCTTTTGCGACTCCAATTTGTGGCGGCTAATAATTACATTTTCCTCAATCCAATTCAGAAATTCTGCTTGGTCAAAGTTCACCCCATAAAAGTTATTCCAGCAGCGTAAATAGCTGTGAAAAACATTTTCGGAAACTGGTAAAGGGAAGTGATGCCCTTTGCTGCGAAAGCTTGTAGGACTTACGAAACTAAGTTTTATGTTGTGAGATGATGAGAGTTCTGCTGTTAGTAATTGCTGGTAAGTTGTAGGAACAAAAGTAATATCCCAAGAGCGAATTAGCAGCGGAGCATTTCGCAAATCAATTTCTTGGGGCAAATTTTGCACCCACTGACTCAGCCACTGTACTACTGCCTTGGAAATTCCCGTGACGTACCAGCGATAAATTCGTTGGCGAAGCCCTCGCAGAGGATCGCCCAAAAGCTGAAATTCTTTGCCGCTGGCTTGCAAATCACCTTCCAATCCCGAAATAGTAAACGCTTTTTCTGACTGTTCATCGTGCAAAAGTTGCGATAACTCCGGGTCAGTTTGCTGCACTTGACCCAAAAACCAAGCGTGCAAACCCATAGCATACTGCGCGTACAAAGAGCTAGCAGCGCGGGGTGTCAATTCAAACACCAATCCGATTAACTCGGTGTCAGGCAGCCAAATCTGCCCAGAGGAAGGAGATTTTTTCCTGCGAATGGGGTGCGCGGAAATTGCCATGAGATGCCAGAAACAGGGACAGCGGTATGATATTTTATCGGATTTTTATCCCCGTTGGGGGATGATTTTTGAGCGAGGGGCGATCGTCCAAATCTTTTCGCCGCTCCAAAAACCGCGCGCGCCGCCAATTTCCCGAACCGAGAGGTAGACAGAAAAATCACTAAAAAACCGACAACCTAAAACCCAATTTTTGTCAAGTTTTTTATCCTTGTAACTAAACAGAAATATCAAGTGTTTAAAATCACATTCTGCGGTACAATCGTGAAAAGCTCGTGACATCCTCAACTCCGATCCTGAACTATGAACACAACAGAAAAATCAAAACTCTCCAACGAAAAAACTTTGGAGGCGATGAAGAATTTCTCCGAAACCTACGCCAAGCGCACCGGAACTTACTTTTGTTCCGAGCCTTCTGTTACTGCTGTCGTCATAGAAGGACTAGCAAAGAACAAGGACGAACTAGGCGCTCCCTTATGCCCTTGCCGCCACTACGAAGATAAAGAAGCCGAAGTAAAAGCTGCCTACTGGAACTGTCCCTGCATTCCCATGCGCGAGCGCAAAGAGTGTCACTGTATGTTATTTTTGACGCCAGATAACGATTTTGCTGGTACCAATCAAGAAATTGGCATGGATCAGATTCAAGCTGTCAGAGATACTATGTAATCGGTTAAGTAGGCGGTTGTGAATTGGCAGCAGTTTTGAAAATAGGTCGTTATTTTTCCTATTTTTAAGACTTAGCTGCTATTAAGAAAAAACGCTCGCCGCCTACTAAAACAGACATTCCCAATCCAAAATCCCAATATTCAATCGAATGACAGAGGAAATTCCGACCGAGTTTTGGCAAGGTATCGAACAGTTTAACAGCCAAGATTTTTACGCTTGTCACGATACTTTAGAGGCTTTGTGGATGGAAGCTGGCGAGCCGGAAAAAAAGTTTTATCAGGGAATACTGCAAATTGCCGTCGCGCTTTATCACTTGAGCAATCAAAACTGGCGGGGCGCAGTAATCTTGCTGGGAGAAGGTATAAATCGGATTAATTATTATCAGCCGAGTTATGCCGAAATTGCAGTTGAAGATTTGCTCGGACAAAGTGTTAAACTTTTGATCGCTTTGCAACAAGCCGGCCCGGAAAAAGTCGCTGAATTTTTGCCGTTGTTCGCAGGGAAAAAAGTTGCAGGCTTGCAATTGCCGCAAATTATCAAAGTACCAACAAGTTAAACAAAGGTTAAATAAATGTTTGTATTAGCGCGTGCAGCAGACTTTGCCTCCACACAGAGGAGGGCGGGCTTTATTGCTGGCTGCGCGAGCTGGTTGATTTGCTGTGGAACTTGCCACATCGGCCCTTTCGCGATCGAGACAGCAGCAGCAAATCATCCAAACAGGCGAAGAAAGGGCTGCTGTCTTGCTAGGATAATTGATTGACGCTCTCGGGCAGGTCGATCGCCGATCGTGAGAACTTTTCCAGTCGTTAAGATAAAATACGTAACTGATAAGCTGTTGTGCATCTAATCCCCATCGAGAAAAATGTCCCGGTTGCCGTGTCCGCCGTCCTGCACTCAGTCTCAACAAACAAGTTAAATGCAAAAGTAGCCGCTCTATCAGCGGTAATGCTAGAGGTTCCGCCGTTCAGCCATTTCACAAAAAATTTTGAGGCCCGTAAGTTATGATGCCCTCCGCTAAACTACTCAATTCTCGAATATTCAAAGGATTGTCGCTGCTTTTGCCACTGACTCTGGCAAGCGCGATCGCCTCTCCCACCTACCCGCAAGCCGCGCCGCCCCGCACTCTTTCCGTGCGATCGGACATTCAAGAAGCCGACTCCAAAACCGGCATCGTCACAGCCCGCGGCAACGTCCAAATCAACTATCCAGCCCGCCAAATGCAAGCAACCGCAGCTCAAGCACAATACTTCAGCCGCGAGCGCCGGATCATACTCAGCGGCGACGTTTACGTATTGCAGCAGGGCAACAGCCTGCGCGGCGAAACCATCACGTACCTGATTGACGAAGGGCGGTTTATTGCGCTTCCAGACAAGCCAGGACAAGTAGAATCCGTCTATCTGGTAGCCCCGGAACAAGATTCAGCAGCCCAAAACTCGATCGGCTCCCCACGCCCCCCAGTAAGTCCTCAGCCCGCTGCTAAACCGCCCGCACGCCCGCGAACAACTCCCAAGTAAAAGCCGCGAAATTTCGTGTCGGTAGAAACATACTACTTGCGATAGATGCGAAGTTTCGTTTTGAATAACTAAAAATCTGTAGATTGTAAAATATCAACTGAAAGCTCGATCGTACAAACCGACAATCTGAAATTTAGCTGGTAGAAGTTGCCTCGGCAAGCATGAAAATCGTACTAGAAAATATTCACAAATCCTACGGAAAACGCCATGTAGTCAGTCGCGTCAACCTTTCCGTATCCCAAGGAGAAATCGTCGGACTCCTCGGCCCCAACGGTGCCGGAAAAACCACCACCTTTTACATAGCAACCGGATTAGAAAAACCCAATCAAGGCACTGTTTGGCTCGATGACTTAGACATCACTAAATTGCCCATGCACCAGCGAGCACACTTGGGAATTGGCTATCTCGCTCAAGAAGCCAGCATTTTCCAGAACATGAGCGTGCGAGACAACATTTTGTTAGTCCTAGAACAAACTCAAGTCCCCCGCTGGGAATGGAAAGCTCGAGTCGATTTCCTGTTGCAAGAATTTCGCTTAGAAAAAATAGCATCTAGTTTGGGAATTCAAATCTCCGGGGGAGAAAGGCGGCGAACTGAACTGGCGAGAGCCTTAGCGGCTGGGCGAGACGGGCCGATGTTCCTATTTTTAGACGAACCGTTTGCAGGCGTCGATCCGATCGCCGTTGATGAAATTCAGACCATTATTGCCAAACTGCGCGATCGCAAAATTGGCATCCTGATCACGGATCACAACGTCCGAGAAACCCTCGAAATTACCGATCGAGCCTACATCATGCGAGACGGCCAAATTTTAGCCTCCGGGGCTGAAGAAGAACTCTACAGCAACCCTTTAGTGCGGCAGTATTACTTAGGCGACAGCTTCGTGCGATGATCTTTTCCACGCATTCAGTATAATTAAAGATTTTAAATTTTAGATTCAGGAGCAAACTGCAAAAGCGCCAAAGTATGAAAATAGCAATGTCCAAATCTTTCAATCCCCTCAACTGGCTGCCGAAAATTTCGGTAATGGACTGGTATATTACCAAAGAACTAATCGGCCCATTTTTGTTTGGAGTCGGACTATTTACATCCGTCGCCGTCACAGTTGGAGCCTTATTTGATTTAGTCCGCAGAGTCACAGAATCCGGCCTCCCCTACGGCGCCGCCCTAGAAATTTTTCTGCTGCAAATTCCCTACTTCGTAGTATTGGCTTTCCCCATGTCAATGCTGCTAGCAACCTTAATGGCTTACAGCCGAATGTCCAGCGACAGCGAACTTATCGCCCTCCGCAGTTGCGGAGTTAGCGTTTACCGACTGGTAATGCCGGCAGTGATTATGAGTTTAATTGTTGCCGGCTTCACCTTTGCTTTGCAAGAGTTAGTCGTACCCGCCGCCAGCTACAGAGCTACATTAACCTTAGACAGAGCTCTGAAGCGAGAAAAACCGACATTTCAAGATAGAAATATTATCTACACAGAATTTCGCAAACCAGAAAAAGGCGGCGACGAAACCCTGGCCCGCTTTTTTTATGCAGAACAGTTTGATGGCCAGCAAATGAAAGGTTTAACAATTATCGATCGCTCCACCCCTGGCCTCAATCAAATCGTTTCTTCAGAATCAGCTACTTGGAATCCCTCAGAAAATACCTGGGATTTTTTTAACGGAACCGCGTATATAGTAGCTCCTGACGGCTCTTACCGCAATATAGTTAGATTTCAACACCAGCAGTTGAAACTCCCGCGCACGCCTTTAGATTTAGCTGCTAGAGTGCGGGATTTCAAAGAAATGAACATTGCCCAAGCGTCTGAGCGTTTGGATATCATTAAAAACAGCGGCGACGAGCCGCAAATTCGCAAATTAAAGGTGCGAATTCAAGAAAAATATGCTTTTCCTTTTGTCTGCATGGTGTTTGGTTTAGTAGGAGCAGCTTTGGGAACTCAACCGCGCCGCTCGGGCCGGGGTACGAGTTTTGGTATTAGTGTAGTTGTGATTTTTACTTACTATGTATTTGGTTTCATCACCAGTTCAATGGGCGTAAAAGCTGTTTTGACTCCGGTTATATCGGCTTGGCTGCCAATAATGTTTGGCTTTGGAATCGGCGGATTGTTGTTGGTGCGGGCCGCAGCTAGGTAATTTATATCAGATTGGGCATGGGGCATGGGGCATGGGGCATGGGGCATGGGGCATGGGGCATTGCTAACCAATAACCAATAACCAATCCCCAATTCCCAATTCCCGATGCCCAATTCCCAATAACTTCAAGGATTGCCAAAAGTATTGATTTCACCGCCGCCAAGATAGCGTCCCGGAGTCAGGGAGCGGGGTGTAGAAAAAGGTTGCGGTTGAGACCCTGCGCCCTGATTGGTGTTTTGGGGAACAGCTCCAAAGTTCGGCTGGCTTGGCAAATTAAGCTGACTGGGTTGAGGTGTTTGAAACTGAGAATTCGCTGAATTAGGAGAGAATTGAGGGCTAATTATCTTGCTTCCCCCAATCCCATTCGTCCCAAGGGAGGGAAGTAGCGGTATTGGCGCAGGTGTGGCGACTGGAATTGTCCCCGATGCAGCTTCCGGTGTCAAGCCGGAGCCGGATAAATTAGTTTGGTAGGGATTTTTTGGCAAAGCTACCGTCGCAGGGCGTGCATTAATTTCGGGGAGGCTTGGTACTCGGGAATTTAACCCGGAAAATGATTCGGCGGCTGTAGCTGCCGGGTTTAAGAATTGTTGAGATTCGCTGATAATAGTATTTGTCGGAGCCAAAGGTGAGGGAAGTGCTGCGGGAACATTCACAGGATTTGCTTCAGCTTGAGCACCAGCAGCCGTTGGGAGCAAATTTGCTGGATTTGCCCCTGCAGAAGTAGAAGCAGGTCGATCGAGCAATTTACCTGAGCTGGCAGTTTTCTGAGCCGCCGCCGTTGCCGAAGTGTTAGCAGCGACGTATTTTTTCATAGCTGTTTGCAGCGGGCTCAAAGCCAGAGGATTTTCATTTTGTTTGCCTGAATTAGCACCGCTCGACGCCTGGGATATATTTGCTGTCGCCGTACTCCCAGACTCGCTCCCGATCGTTTTTATCCCCGAAATCGGCCCCTCACTGCCAGACAAACTGGGAACTGATATCGCGTTTGAACTTGGCAAACTGGAATTTTCCGGATTATTGTTGGCAACAGAGACGGCAGGATTTGCTAAATTTGGCAACGGCACAAATCTGCTGCTTGCTGCCTGCTTCAGGGCTGAAGATGGCTGGGCATTTTCCGATCCGCGAGCGCGAACTTCGCCGAATAAACCTTGGCTTTTTACTGCTGGTGAATTTAACAAATTTAGTTCAGAATTAGAGCGGTTGAACTGATTGACTAGCACTGGCACGCTGTCGATTTCAGCAGCAATGGCGCTATCTTCTGCTGAGAGCCCCCCGAGCGCATCGCGATTGTTTGAGGCTGCTACTTCTTCGCCATCTATGCTCAACCTTTCTGGATGTACCGACACTTCCCAAATAAATAAGCCCCCCGCGCACAGCACGGTTAGCGGAGCCCAAACCGCCGGTTGCATCCAGTGGCGCAACCGCGCTATCAGGTAGCGGACAGATGTAGGGAATCCCTTAAAACTTGACATAGTTTTGCTTGCATCCGATCGTGCGGACTTCAAACTATTTTTCTTAGTCTACCACATCGATCTCGATCGTTTTTGCTGTCTTGACGGTCGGCGCGATCGGGCGCAGGGGAATTAAAAGTTGCCAAAGACATACGCAACAGTTGATATTCTATAAAGCACTGGTAGAAATATCTGTTGCTTGCCTCAAATCAAGGGGCATGGGATGATAAAATCCGAGTTGACGCGGTGCGCCTGCCGGGGTGCGGGCCGATCGACCGAACTTGCAAAATGTCAAGGGAAAATTGGTAATTCCCCAAAACAACACCCAAGAAAACTTGAGAATAAATTAATGCAAAAAATAGTAGAAGTATTAGCCGATCGAGAAGCACTAATAGATCGCTCGCTGGCGCTTGTTTTGTCCAAAATCGCCGCAGCCATCGCAGAACGCGGAATTTGTACGATCGCCGCAGCGGGCGGAAGCACACCGGAACCGCTCTACAGAGCGCTCTCTACCCAAGAGCTCCCCTGGGATAAAATTCACGTTTTTTGGGGCGACGAACGCTACGTTCCACCAGAACACCCGGACAGCAACCAAAAAATGGCGCGGCTGGCATGGCTCGATCGAGTAAACATCCCCAACCGCAACATCCACCCGATGCCCACAGGCGCGGCCGACCCCGCAGCCGACGCCGAGGCGCACCAAACCGAATTGCAGCAGTTCTTCAAAGTATCCGACGGCGAGTTTCCGGCGATCGACATCATTCTGTTGGGCATAGGAGACGACGCCCACACAGCCTCTCTATTTCCCGGCACAGCAGCCTTGCAAGTCCGCGACGCCCTAGTAACTGTCGGCAGCAAAGACGGTCAACCCCGCATCACCTTTACAGTCCCCTTAATCAACAAAGCCCGCTGCGTCATCTTCATGGTGGCAGGAGCCAGCAAACAACCAGCCCTGGCGCAAATTTTTGCCCCCGCAGCCGACTCTACGATTTACCCGGCCAGACTCGTTCAACCAGAGGGCGAACTTTGGTGGCTGCTCGATGCGGCAGCAGGTGCGGCAGTGAAATAGCCGGCTTCATCGCGATCGCTCTTGACAGTCAGCAGTATCACTCGCCTTTTGAGATCCCATCGCGGCGCTGCTGTCAGTTGCTAGTATTAGCGAAGCACTATAAGAATTGCGGCGGTTAAAGTTAAAATTTGACCATATACACGAGTATTTTTACGAGGCTGATTTGAAAAGAAGGCCGATAGCAAGGAGAAATCGATGATTGTCTGTCCCAATTGCAATCACCAGAACCCCGACGGGGCAAGCCAGTGTGAGGCTTGCTACACGCCTTTACCCGTTACCGCAAGTTGCTCGAACTGCGGTGCGGCGGTTCAGGCAGATGCAGCATTTTGCGGTCAGTGCGGCTTTAACTTGCGTCCGGGTTCCTACGTCCCGCAAGCTGAGGTGACAGTACCGTCAGCCTCGTCTGTCGGCCCCACAGTGGTATCGCCGCGGACGCCGGATTTAGCGCCAACGGAACCCATGATGGCAATGGAACCTTTAGTTACCGCAAATAAGGAGCCGAACACTGAACCCCTGATGGCAATGGAACCTCTCGTTACCCCAACTCAGGGGCCGAACTTGGAAAAAACTCCCGCCAGTATTCCGACAATGACCGATCCTCCACCTTTGCCGCAGGTTCCTGTTACAACTGAATCGGTGGCATCGTCCGTAAATACCTCTCCCCCGGTTCAGGCCCATCCGCCTGCTGGGGTTGCTAAAACTCAACTGCAACAGCAGTCTGCCCGCCTGATACACGTTCAGACGGATACGCCGCTGGAATTGCCTCGCAGTCTGTCTGTGGTTCACATAGGCAAGCCAAATGACTTAGTGCCGCCGGATATAGATGTTTCGGGATTTGCTAATTCTGAGATTGTTTCTCGGGTACACGCAAATGTTCGGGTGGAGGGAGATGCTTGCTACCTAGAAGATGTAGGCAGTTCCAACGGCACTTACGTCAACAATACTCCCCTGCCTAAAGGAAACCGACATCGGTTGCGAGCGGGAGATCGCATCTCTCTCGGCAAAGGCGACTTGGTTACGTTTTTATTTCAAATCTCTTAGATCGAGTTTGGATTGGGCTAGAGAAAGTCTAAAATCTAAAATCGCATCTTGAGGCGCTCTACCAAAACTCAATGCTGCCAATGTGATTAAGCTGACCTTGCTACATCCACTACAGTCTATACCCGTCCGCAGTTGGATCTTTGAAGACGAGCAAGTCGTCCGGATCGGGCGATCGACCGAAAACCACGTCGTTCTTTTTAGCGCTGTGGTTTCTCGCCGCCACATCGAATTGCGGCGCAGCGGCATAACTTGGGAACTGATCAATTTAGGTACCAACGGCACTTATCTCGATGGTAAGCCGATCGCTAAGGTTCCCATTGTGGACGGTCTGATCGTTCACTTGGCTCGCTCGGGCCCGAAAATTCAAATCAACGTCGGCCCGAATCAGTCCTCAGTCCAGTCAGGAGTTAGCATCAAGCCAAGGGATACTAAGGCAATTCACGCTCCCTCGCCCGAGGGCGCACTCCTGAGCACGATTCCTATTTCCGACCAAAAAGAAGTTGGCACTTCCAGGGAAGAGGAGGAGTTGACGGAGGCAGAAAATACTCGCCCTTATTCGGAAGAAGAATAGTGAACCGGCATCTTTGGACGATCGAGATTTTACGCATGGCGGCACTCAGGAGTTTATTTTATGAGTACATCACAACCACAGATTATTAGGCGCAGCGAACTGCTCAACCGCCGCACCATCGACCGCTCAACAGCGGAAGAGGTCGGCCGGATAGATCGGCTTTGGCTCGATGCTAACTCGCAGCGGACGATCGGCTTTACTTGCAAGTCGGGACTTTTGGGTAGCAAAAAAACTTGGTTCGCTTGGGCCCAAGTTGATACGGTGGGTGAAAATGTTTTTGTCAGCATTAACCCGGAACAGCCCCCATTACATCAGCCGGAACAAGCTGTTTGTCCGATCGGGCTTGAGGTGCTTACCGACGCTGGCAATAAAGCAGGTACGGTGGTTGACTACCTGTTTGATGTTCGGACTGGTTCTGTTACCGATTACCTGTTTTCTTCGAGCGGCTGGCGCGGCGTTTTAGACGGGATTTACTTGTTGCCGGTGTCAGCTATTTCAACCCTCGGCAGCAAGCGGGCGATCGTGTCTGAGGCTGCTGTATCCGCGAGCGTGCAGTACGCAGAGGGACTGCACAAAAAAGTCGGTCAGGTAGCAGAGTTTTTACACGAAGATTTCGACAGAACTCTCAAAAATGTGAGCGGCGTGAAACGGGGCGCTCGCAGTCTGGCGGAAAAACTCCAAGATAAAGCTCTAGAAGTCAAGGATGCAGCTCAAGAAAAAGTGGCAGAGTTGAAGCGGCTTCGGCATGAATCAGCACCGCCACAGCCGCCAGAACCGCCTGAGTCGGATTTGACCTGAAGTGCGGGCTTCGGGATTGTCGCCCTCCAACTAATTGCCGATCGCATTTTTGGGCGACGCCCGCTTGGAAGGTCGGTATTTTTGGTGTATCAGATTAAGGGTTTCTCGCTCATAATTCCACTGCTACTAAAACCATTGTATTTTAAAGATATCGGATTAATTAGGAAAATGTTAGCAACTCAAAAAGACCTATCCTATTTGATACAACTCACATCTTGCACCATTGTCAGCAACAGGCAAGATGCCTGTTCCACAAAAGATAAATTTTCTTGTGAAACAGGCATCTTGCCTGTTCATAAAAGGCTAATTGAGAATGGTGCAATATCTCAGATACAACCAACAAAGATTTTATCTAGAACGAGTAGCAGTCCACTGATAACGCTTTTAATAATTAATTTATTTGCGGTTTTATCCCAAAAAATCTATGTTGAAGTATCCCCGTTTCAGTCTGGTGGCGGAGTGTCAAAACATCAGTGATTACCTTAACTCTGCTACATCCTATCCAGTCTGTCCCGGTTCAAAGTTGGTGTTTTGAATCTGAATCGGTGGTTCGGATCGGTCGATCGAATGATAATGATGTAATTATTTACAGTGCTGTAGTTTCGCGCCACCACGTAGAGCTCTGGAGTCAGGGGAATGACTGGGAAATTATTAATTTTGGTGCAAACGGCACTTATGTCGATGATAAACCGATCGCTCAGGTGTCAGTGGCGGACGGGATGACGATTCGCTTGGGCAATTCCGGGCCAAAAATCCGAATTCGAGTGGGCGCGGCGAATCAACCGGGCAAAATAACCAGGCCACCTCAGCGCGAACTCGACCAAAAGGACGAAGTTTCAAAAGACACTTCAACTGCTTGGTCTCTGGGTGTGGGAATTATCGAAAACGATGAAGATGGAACTCTGACTCAAATCGATCTTGACTGAGCGCTATCTATGTCTGCGGGCGAACTCAAACAAAACTCAGAATGCAGGATTAATTCGAGCTTCGAGCCAATATCTGAGCAATTAAGCTGGTTTTATGCCCAAATATGCCTCGGCCTTAATTAACCGCTTATTCATACCAATTTCAAAAAATAATGCAACAGTATTATTGTCCCCCCCCCTTTGCAAGGGCGGGCTAGGGGGGGTCGAAGAGTATTGCATGATTTTAGAGAAATGGTATTAGTACCAGCTCAACCTTCGAGGGATAAGATTTGGGGGATATCGCTCGATATTAGCTCAGTTTCATTGCTGGCCCACCGGCGGTAATCTAGCAGCAACTGGTACATCAACCGCTGTTTGACGCTCAGCAGTACGCTCTTGAGCAAACCGTTACCCGTTGCTTCCAAAATCGGTTTGGGCGTCAGCCAAAACGGCGGCGGTAACTCTACTTGCACTTCTAAATCCGCTTTTCCCTTCAAGTACGTTACCCCGCTGCTTTGATGTACGTAAAGCTTTCCTTTGAGATTGAGAGCAAAGCGGTCGTTGATATAACCCACGCCGAGAATTTCGCAGGCGACGGACTCCAAATTGATGGTGCCGTCCGACTGCGCCCACACTCTCATGTCTACTGTGGGTTGAATGCTCAGCATCATAAATTGTAACGGCCGCATTTTCAGGCGGAAACAGTCATCGCTTAGCTGCTCTGTGCGAGTTCGATCGACCAAGGCGTTTACCAGTCGCTTCGGCTGGCGCAGATAATGTTGGATGGGAACCCGTTCGTCTGGTACGGCGAGCTCAACGGATTGGGAAGAATTAAAGTGTGTATACATGAGAAAATATCAAAATATATGAATCGTAAGCATATCTTAATAAATTATAACCTTTTTTAGGTGGTGTAAGTTGCGTACTCCCACAATGCCATCCGAGAAATCACGGATTAAAGCTTTCGGGACATCGCTAATTTTTTCATCATACTTACTGACTGTTGAGAGTCAAGCAAACATTTGTAACGTAAAATTCCTGATTATGAAAATTTCGTTAGCGTTAGCAAAGCGATCCGAAGGAAAGCCCTCGAAGAGGATCGCACATCTGGGCCCGATCGGCACTAATGCAGAAACAGCCGCTCTGGCTTATGTCAATTGGCTGAGCCGGGAAACTAACTTTGAATGCACCCTCTGTCCTTATTCCACCATTTCTCAGGCACTAGAAGCATCTGCCTCTGGGCTGGTTGATTGTTCCATTGTGCCGGTCGAAAATTCGATCGAAGGTAGCGTCACAGTCACCCTAGATACCCTGTGGCGGCTCGATACACTGCGAATTAAACACGCCTTGGTTTTGCCAATTTCCCACGCGCTGCTGTCAAACGCTCAAAGTTTTAAGCAGATTAAAAAAGTTTACTCTCACCCGCAAGCTCTGGCCCAGTGTCAGTTGTGGTTGGGCGAGTTTATCCCGGGGGCCGAGTTGATTCCGGCGAATTCAACCACGGAAGCGTTGCAGTATCTGCAAGATAGCAGTATTGCGGCAATCTCTGCCCCAAGAGCTGCCGAACTCTATAATTTGCCGATACTCGCTCACCCAATTAATGATTATCCCGACAATTACACTCGATTTTGGGTACTCGGCAAAGATGCAGGAGAAATCGGAAGCGCCCCCAAATCAGACGGCTCATCAATTACATCCGCCACACCGGCGGCCCACTCGCACCTCGATGCTGCTGGGCCCTCGAATTGCACTCACACCTCACTAGCTTTTAGCGTACCTGCCAATATGCCGGGAACGCTGGTAAAAGCTTTGCACGTATTTGCCAGTCGCGGTATTAATTTAAGTCGGATTGAATCTCGGCCGACTAAGCGATCGCTCGGAGAGTATATTTTCTTTATGGATGTGGAAGCGGATGTTTGCTCTGCATTAGTTCGATCGGCACTAGAAGAGCTAAAAAATCACACTGAAACTTTAAAAATATTTGGTTGCTACACTGTACTGTAGTATACTGTCAGTAGTTTAGTTTTAAGTATTTAAAGTTAAGAGGTTAGCAAGATGAATGCTGATGAACTTCTGAAGCGATATGCTGCCGGGGAAAGAAACTTTCATGAAACAAACTTACAAGAGGCTTCTTTGCCAGAAGCTTTCCTCAGTCATATTAATCTAGCCTGTGCCAATTTGAAAGAGGTTAATTTAGCTTTGGCAGACTTGAGTTGGGCAAACTTGAGTTGGGCAAATCTCAAGAATGCTTGCTTGCTAATGACTCAATTAAATCGGGCAAACCTGACAAGCGCAGATTTGAAATTCGCGAGATTAACAGGGGCTGACTTGATTGAAGCAAACCTGAACAATGCCAATTTGAGTGACACTAAAATGATTAGTGTAAATTTGACTGGGGCATCCTTGCAAGGGGCTAATCTAATGGAAGCAAACTTGATAGAGTCTTGCTTGGATCGGGCCGACTTGAGAAAAGCGAATTTAACTGAGGCGAAGTTAAGGGGAGCCAGCCTGAAAAAGGCTAATTTGAATGGAGCATTTTTGTATGAAGCTAATTTTCAGGGGGCAGATTTGAGACAAGCTGACTTGCGCGGCGCTAATTTGAGTGGTGCATTTTTGTGCGGCGCAAATCTGGAAGGAGCTCGCTTAGATGGGGCTATTTTAAGCGGTGCTATACAGTTTTGTGTTCGACAAGTTTGATATTAAGAAGTTGTGTAGCGAAGGATCTACCAACTAAGAACTGAAAAATACAGTATACTTTTTTCAAGTAATACTTAGGAAACTGACAGCATAAATGCCGCTCGGTTTCCATATAATCGATATGCAGCCAGGGAATGAGATTTTCACGCAGCCAATTTGATAGGTGCTTGCCTGTCAAAAGCTCTCCTAATTTATATGTTACTTTGCTGTGCTGACTAGAAAGACACCACAGATGCAAAACTATTTGTTATTCTAAATATTAAGCTGTCACCGCAGTCGGAGCGTGAAAGCGAAAGCACCATTTTCAGCAAGTCCGATAAGTGTTAAAAATCTAAATCCTCTCATTCAAAATTGGTATAACTTGTGGATGCAATGTTGGAAAAAGCTTGGACACTCAAGCAAAATTTAATTGACTTCGTGCTGGATGCTGAGGGAGAGTTGGCGGTAGCTTTGGAAGCTTTTGCCGCAGCTCGCTCGACTGGCGAACGCTACGATATTGCTCAGCAAAATCAAGTGATTGACAGTTTTACAGTCGAAGGTAAAGTCGGAGAAAAAATGCCGATCGACCTTTTTGTCGAAAGTCAGCCGGATTTAACCCAGACTGAGCTCGGTTTGCTAGAAAGTTGGCGGCACAGAAGCTTTACGGGCTTATTTGAAATTACTCAAATTTCCGCCGACAGCTTCGAGATGACAAACTGGCTGACGGCTAAGCACTATCTTGTTCAGCCTCACAGCGCGAATTTCCTGCAAGAAATGTCTCGCTTTAAGTTAGGAGAAATCTTGCGGGCTCGGATTGCTCCCCTCACCGATGAGGCGTGGATACTCTCGTGCCCTCCCATTCCGATGGGAAAATTGGGCAAGCCGAAGTTGGCGGTGGCGATCGGCAATTTCAAGCAACATCACAAAAATAACCTCTACAGCGATGCGCCGGAATTGTTAGAGCAAGCTTGGCAGTCGGTAGAACAGTACCACGAAGATTTTATCGAATTTTTTGGCGGCGATGAAGTGACGCTATCGGGATATTACCTGAACAAGCAGTTGGCCCAATTTCAGGAAGTAATCACTAAAAAACGCCTAGCTGATATCGGTGTTGATGAAACTAAATCTCTGGCGGATATCGTGGAAGATGCCGGAGTCGATCCAGAAGAAATCAAAGCAGCCGCCATCGCAGCAACAGGCGCAGATCCTTCTTCAGTTGAGGTAGCGATCGATCGCAATTCTAACTCCAAAATGGTAGTACCGAAAGTCGAATTGCCCGATCGCTTCAAGAAAGCCGAACAGGTGACAGCACTTTCTCATCCCCGCTGGGGGCAAACCTTTTTGTCTACCTACAGCCAGTTTACAACAATGCTAACCGCCGAAGACTTTTCAACCGTTCCCGGTTACGAAAAGCTCCTTCGCAGCTATCTAGAAGATCCGGCAATTAATGTGTGGATTTGGCGGCGGTTAGCTCAAGTTAATCCCGCAAAGTTAGAACAAATTTTGCAAACAGTATTAGAGCGCACAGACTTTCAGATCGAGCGCGATTTAGATGCCTTGCTGCAAGAGTTTAAAAAACCCTTAGAACCCGAACTCCCGGAAATTGCCAGCGTTCCCTTGCACCTGCACAACTTATTTCAGGAAGCTCTAGGCGAAGTTAACAAGTCAAAGTCCAAACCGCAGGACAAAAAGAAAAGCTCTAAAGGCTTTAAATCCTGATCCGCTAAGTGCTTAATTGAGCTGCTGGTATCAATAAGTTTGGGCAGCCAGCGCAAAATTGCTTAGTTGCAATCCTCGATCGATAACTCTAACCGCAGGCGCTTCGATCGCACCACAAGAGGAGGACACGGCAGTGCCGTGTCCCTACAATTAATTATGAGGGAAACGGCACTGCCGTGTCCTCGCTTATCATTCCGGTGCAGCCGGAATTGAGCTCGCGAAGCCATTTCAAAAGTTAAAATACCCAAATATTGGGTTCAATAATCTTACTGAACCCAACATTTTTTATACATCAAACTTTATGCCGTTCTCTATCTGTATCGCCCTTGGTAACGGGCATCACAATTCTAGGTCGGACACTGGGAATTCAAATTGATGTCTTTTTATACTTGACTCAAATAACTGCTATCCTGTAAAAAGTAAATAGGCAAGCTAACTGTCGCAAGTTTGAGCACTTACTACCATGATCCAAAAAGTATTTAAGTATTTGGAACAGTTGCAGGTACATATCGAACAACTGCCTCTAGAGCAAAAGGCGATTTTAAGCAGCAATCTTAACTATTTATCCGCAGCTTTGCAGGAATTGGCGATCGAGTTTCAACCGCTTTGGAATCCCCAAGCAGCCCGAGCCAGCGGAGACCAAATAAACTCATTTTTTTATCCAAAAATTGCACATCAAGCTGCTATAATTAGACAGTTAGAAAAAGACTTAGAGCAAAGTCAATCGCAGTATAAAAAGGTGACTCAGGCACTCACGCAAGGAGAAGCCAGACTGCAAACTATTCTGCGAAACTCTTCCGATTTAATTACAATTATTGAAGCTGACGGGCGGATACGAGACCAAAGTCCGGTTGCACTAGAGCGGATTTTGGGCTACAAACCGGAACAAAGAATCGGTAAACTTCAGAGCGATTTGCTGCACCCAGAAGATTTACCAGTTTGGCAAGCATATTTTGCCAAATTGCTCAGACAGCCCGGTATTGCACCGCCTCTAGAATATCGCAAACGCCACGCTAGCGGTAACTGGGTGTATTTAGAAGTAATTGCTAACAATTTGCTGCACGATTCCAGCATCAACGGCATCATGATCAATTCCCGCGATATCACTGAGCGGAAGCTGTCAGAATCAAAACTCGAAAAATCGCAAAAGCAAATTGTTAATATCTTAGAAAATATCACAGACGGCTTTTGTGCGATCGACCGCCACTGGCAGTTTACCTACGTCAACCCGAAAGCAGAAGAATGGTGGCACAGAAAGCGACAAGAACTTTTAGGAAAAAATATTTGGGAGCAGTTTCCCGATACTGCGAAAACGATTTTTTTTGATGAACTTCACAAAGCGGTATCTCGCAATGTTGTTGTTAAATTTGAAGCCTATTACGAGCAGCTAAATATCTGGTTTGAAGTCGAGGCTTATCCGTCGGAAGAAGGTTTATCGGTGTTCTTTCAAGATATCACCGATCGCAAAATAGTAGACAATGCACTGGAAAAAATCTACTCTCAGTTAGAACAGCAAACGAACTTGCTAGATACTGTACTTTCAACTACACCGGACAGACTTTTGATGTTCGATCGCTCTGGGCGACTAACTTACATTAACCGCGCGGGTTTAGAACTTACCAGGCTGTCGGAAGCCTGCATTTTTGGCAAAACTTTAGCAGAAATTGGCTGGCCGCCAGAAGCGATTAAATTGCACGATAATTGCTGGGAAAGTATACTGGCAACGGGAGAAACTTTAACCGCAGAAACAGAGTTTATCAATCCTCGCACCGGGCGCAAAAATTATTGCAGCTATATCTTTAGCCCGATCGCAAATGCCGAGGGCAGCATCGAAGCTGTTCTAGTCACAAATAGAGATATTACTGAACTCAAAGCAGCGGAAGCAGCCTTGCGGCAATCAGAATCCCGCTACCGCATTTTATCGCAAATCACCTCGGATTTTGCCTATTCTTTTAACTTATTGCCCGACCAAACCTGGGCCGAAGAATGGATGACTGAAGCTTTTACCCGCATCACGGGTTACACTCCAGAAGAAATAGACATATCGGGCTGGCCCGAATGCGACTGCATTCATCCCGACGACAGAGAAATGTTGCTCGAACAAGTACAAGATCGATCCAGCAGCCGTCAGGAAGTCAGCGAGTACCGAATTGTCACAAAATTCGGTGAAATCCGCTGGCTGTGGGATTGTCGGCAAGTTATGTGGGATGAAACCGAGAATCGCGCTGTTAACATTTACGGTGCTTGTCAAGATATCACGGAACACAAGTTGGTAGAGGCTAAATTGTGCAAAACCAATCAAGTTTTGCAAGAATTAATAGCAGCTTTGCCGATCGCAGTTGTCGGCATCGATGCTAATGCTTTAGTGACTGTGTGGAATCCGGCGGCTGAGAAAATTTTTGGCTGGAAGGAGTCTGAGGTTTTGGGGGAGCTTTTGCCGATCGTTCCTAGCGATGAAAATCTCAATTTTTATGCGATGTTTCAGTCAGAATTGGCCGGGGAAGCGCAAGTTGCTAAGGAATGCCGACGGCGGCGCAAAGACGGTTCGTTAATTGATGTTTGTATCTCGACTGCACCGCTGCGAAATGTTCAAGGCCTGATTACCGGCAGCATGAGAATATTTTCTGAGATTTCTGATGCAGCCAAGGGGAGTCAGGAGGAGAATAATCGGCGGCGGCCTTTTTGGGCGCATTACGTCAGGATTCCTAATATAATCAAAAATTAAATCCGTAGGGTGCGCAATGCGCACCTTACCGCTACCAAAATAATTCTAATCTTCAACTCGTCGGACAGCCATGCGTTGCAGGGGCAGGCTGAGTATGCTAGAAGCAGTCAACAAGTAAGAAAGAACAGTAGTCAGCTTTAAACTGTGCAATAACCAGCTTTCCTCTGGGATGTGAAGTTTTAGCCCAAAAACCGAAATGCAGTACACTATCCAGTAAGTAAAGCTCATCTTGATCAGGATTTCTTCGCTCAAAGTACGCGCGGCGAAGCTATCCCGTAGGGAATCGTCCGCCGCGCCGCTATTGCGACTATCGCCCAGCAGGATTAAACCCGCGATCGAAGCCACAAAAGAAACCACAACCAGATAGTCATGCCAGTTAAGCTCAACCATTTTTAAACTCCGCTTTTATCTTAATTTTTGGAATCAGACATCAGTCTAAAGGATAAGTTTTCCCGCTCCAAGCAATAGTTACAAATTGACACAGCCGCAGTTACAAATCGCAATGAAAATCAACCGCAACCGTCCGCCACAGCCTCGTTTAGTCTACCGCAAAGGACAATTCACCTTAAATATTGTCAAGTTGGGAGTACCCCGCCTGCATCTAGACGACCTGTACCACTGGCTGCTAACTCTTTCTTGGCCGCAATTTTTGATTCTCATTTGTTTCTCCTATGTAATCACGAATTCTTTATTTGCCTTCGCTTACTTGGCGGGAGGAGATTGCATTGCTAATGCACGGCCCGGTTCTTTCAAAGATACCTTTTATTTCAGCGTGCAGACAATGGCGACGATCGGCTACGGATCGATGTATCCGCGCACCGATTATGCTAATACTATCGTCTGTATCCAAGCGCTTTTTGGTTTGTGGGGAGTGGCGATGGTGACGGGACTAGCTTTTTCGAGATTTTCCAAACCGACAGCTAGAGTTATCTTCAGCCGAGTAGCAGTTATCGCTCCTTTCAACGGCATTCCGACTCTGATGTACCGCACGGGAAATCAGCGATTCAATCAAATTTTAGAAGCGCAGCAGCGAGCTACTTTGATCCGCGATGAGGTAACATCGGAAGGAGAATTTATGCGGCGTTTTTACGATTTGCAATTAGTGCGAAGTCACTCTCCTATTTTTGCATTAACTTGGACGGTCATGCACGCAATTGACGAGAGCAGTCCTTTGTACCAACTTACTGCCAAAGATTTGATCGAGTGCCAAGCAGAAATCGTGATTACGCTAACTGGAATTGACGAAACTGTATCGCAAACAATTCACGCGCGGCATTCTTTTGTGGCGGCTGAAATTATTTGGAATATGCGGTTTGTAGATATTATTTTGCGATCGCCAGATGGAAAGCGTGTCGTTGATTACACTCGCTTTCACGAGGTGAAAGCTCTTGAAGAGAATTTGTGAGTATAATGGTGTTAGAAGAGCTGTATGGCAACACAATTTAATATTTATGAACTCAATAATTACGAAGATGACACTGAAAGAATTGCAACCGCAACTCTTGGCTTTAACTCCCGAAGAAAAGGCTCAAGCAATACAATTCCTCGCTCAAAGTTTAAGTAATTTTTGGCCGCGAATTCAAAAAACTCCTGGGGTGTGTGGTGGCGATGCTTGCATCAGACAAACACGAATTCCTGTTTGGGTGCTAGTAAATGCTAGCCGTTTAGGTATTTCTGAAGCTGAACTTCTAGAAGACTATCCGACTGTTCGTGCCACTGATTTGGCGAATGCTTGGGCTTATGCTGAGGCATATCCTGATGAGATTGAAACAGCAATTAGACAAAATGAGGAAGATTGAAAAGTGGCGCGTTTCTATGCAGATGAACAATACCCGAAGCGGGTTGTAGAATTGCTGAGGAATTTAGGTCACGATGTCCTTACCGTACAGGAAGCAGGAAATGCTAATCAAAAAATTCCTGATGAAGAAGTTTTAGCTTTTGCATTGAGTATTGACTGCGCTATTTTAACGCTCAATCGCCGTCATTTTATCAGGCTGCATACATTAAAACCAGACCATGCTGGTATCATTGTTTGTAAAGATGATGCAAATAGGCAGCGGCTGGCTTTACACATTAATAAAGCTATTACTAATCTGGAAACATTGAGAAGTTTACTGATTCGAGTTAACCGTCCTTCGGAGTGAGTATAAGTGATAGAATATCTCAGGTCTGAAATTCACTTAATACTATGCGAATAATTCATACTGCTGACTGGCATTT
>JANNOR010000188.1:0-9045 GCA_031399265.1 Cyanobacteria bacterium SOY_34_metabat_3
TGGGCTGCCAATTATGGCGAGAAACTGTCCGAAAGCGAATAGATAAAATTTGAATAGAAGCAGTGGAACGGGGGACCAAATAAATTGCATAAAGCTCTCCTGAAGCTTGAGCTAAATCCAAAATTTCCCGCAAATTTTCACTGTGAGCGATTAATCGCTCGGCGTTGTAAGCAACATATTGATTTCGATAT
Organism: Cyanobacteria bacterium SOY_34_metabat_3; assembly: GCA_031399265.1. Lineage (GTDB taxonomy): Bacteria > Cyanobacteriota > Cyanobacteriia > Cyanobacteriales > Microcoleaceae > Microcoleus. Next base: position 192 of record JANNOR010000188.1, read on the forward strand.
AAATCTAATAAATCCAGTCGGTTGCGGTTGAGCCACTTTAGCATCTCGCGGCTTTGTTCTTTCGAGGGTGTATTAGTCATAAATTTGGGGATTATTATGATTATACAATTTAGGATAATTAATTATAGCATTTGGAATCTGGTTGTGCGATCGCAGAGCCGATTTATGCAAAAAATGGAAGAGTTATATAGTCTTTCTCCGTCACATGAGGTATGCGGGCGAAAAAGGGCAAGAGAGCCAAAGTAATCGGTTCAGGTACAAATCAATTCAGAAGTGTCATAGTCTCTGCGATCGCTTCGTTCCTCTCTTCGGACAACCTTCGCACTTAGCAGTATTAGTCTATAATCAAACTAACCCCTTGCAGCGCATCAGGAGAGCCGTTAAATGTCAGATCCGATAACTTTGGGCTTACTTTTCACAGTCGCTTGGCAAGGCATTCTGGGAACTCAAGTTAATGATGCACTAAATCATGCTTGTTTGACGGGGATAAAGAAGCTATCACGAAACGGAAAAATTGTCAATCACGATTTAGAAAAAGCGCTAAAAACATCTTTCCTAAAAGCTCAGCAACAAATCGCTTCAGAATGCAAACAGGAAATAGATCCCAAAAATGCGGCTTACCGAGAGAGTTTTAGCTATTCGTTGCAAGACAGGCGCAGGGATTTTGATTGGTTGAAACGAAAGCTCGAAAAGCTCAAATTAGAATTAGAACAAGTCGATAAAGAAACAGTCCCTTCTGGGATTCCGATTGCAGGTTTAGATGAGATAGAATTGCTGCTGACTTCCGCAGATGAGTTAAAGCAAAATCGGGTTGAAGAAGTAAACCAAAAACTGCTGGAAGTCGCCTTAGAAAATTGCGATGTCGCACCCTACAAGACTAAGTTAGAGCAAGAATTGTTTGCCTTGGTATCTGCATACTTTGCTCAGGAAATCAAGGAAAATGAGAAAGTTTTCCAGATTTTTACCGGACAGAGTTTAACGCGGATCGATAGCAGAACCCAAGAGATGTATGATTGGCTTGAGGAGATAGTTGAAAAGAGCCGGATTGCTTACGCGCCGATTGATTGGCCAGATATTTGCCAGCAGATTTTAGACGAGAAAGAACAGCAGCGGCTTAGTAGCAATCAGCTAACTTTTGGCAACCATGAAATAGATGATGTTTATGTACCGCTGGGATTGGTGGAACGGCATAAAGTGACCCAGAAGCGCGAGAATCTTGGGGCTGAGGAAGGTTCTGATTTGTATCGAGAAAAAGAAGTAACTCAGACATTTGAACATAGCGAGTTTATCGAACAAGTAATCCAGCAAGGAAGTAGTCCTAAAAGCAATGGGAAGCGATTGGGAATTATTGGGGAACCGGGGGCGGGAAAAACAACGCTGTTGCGGCAGATAGCGAATTGGGTAGCGACGGGCATTTCGGAGGCTATTGTAATTTGGGTATCCTTGGCAGATTTGCAGGGGAAGGAATTAGAAACCTATTTATTTGATAGTTGGCTGTTGGCGGGAATTAAGAGAATCGGGAAGGCTGAGGCGACGGCGGATATTAAGGATGATTTTTTAGCACAATTTAATGCCGATCGCGTTTGGTTGGTGCTGGATGGGGCGGATGAGATGGCGGTGGGAGATGGGAATCCTTTGGCGGAAATTGAGCGGCAAATTAGGACGGGTGGCTGTATTCAAAGGGCGCGAATTGTGCTAAGTTGTCGGCAGAATGTCTGGGATGCGATCGGCTCTGCGTTGGATATTTTTGATACTTATCGCACTCTGGAGTTTTCCTATCCCGAACAAGTGGAAATGTTCATTGATAGGTGGTTTGGAACCCTCGCTAACCCGCAGTTTTTAACCCCCTCTAACCCCCCCTTGGTAAGGGGGGGGACAAGATTGAGCTTCCGTAGCCCCCCCTTGGGAAGGGGGGGTTGGGGGGGTCTGCAACGGTGCGAGAAAGCCTTCAACGTCAGTATTTGTGCCGCACCAACCTTTGTCAGTCAGGTATACGGTGTTGACTGCGCCGATCGCCCGAGCAATGGGAGAAACTTCCGACAGCAGCGGTAAGATAGCTTGTTTGTGCGGAATGGTGATGCTAAATCCCCGAACGCCGATCGCCCTAAAACCTGCAAGAGCAACTTCTAAATCACCTGGTTTTACTGGAAATGCTAGGTAAACAAAATCGACGCCTAAATGGGAGATTGCTGCATTGTGCATCGCCGGCGACAGAGAATGTGCGATCGGATGACCAATTACTCCTAACAGTTTAGTATTGCCTTTAATCATTTTTGTTAGTTGGCTGTTGGCTGTTGGCTGTTAACTGTTGTCAGAAACTCTTTTGCATCTGCCAAAATCGGATTGACATCAAACCAGTAGTCCTCGCCGTAACGGTATTCAAACACCCAGAGACTGCGGAGCAAAATTTGATATTTAGTTTCCCCGCTGACAGTTTTGGTAGCGAATACTTCGCGTAACAAATTCCACTCATCCGGTTCTATAGCCAAACTAAGCTGGTGGCGGCGCTGGACGATCACATTTTCCAAAGTTTCCCGCGACAGAGGAGGGTCTTGTTTTTGCAGACAACTATACAACAATTGCAGCAAATTGCGAACATGACCGCCGCTGACTCGACAAAGGCGATCGAGAGTTTCCGCAGAATCGAAAATTTTCCCAACCAAAGCATAGCGCTGCGACGCTTCCACCGTCGGAAAAGCCCGCGCCAAAACCATTTGTCGCAGCAATTCGATACCAAGAGAGCACTCTGAACCGTCGCTCAACTGCACCGGTACCATCGGCAAAACCTTCGGATCTACACCAAAGCGATTGGTCAACTGGCCCAAATCGTTAGAGAAAATCAACACCAAGGGAATTGTATACACAACGTGGCAATTCAGTCTTGCCAACTGCTCGCCGCGATCGACAAACAAATACTCCGGCTGAAGCCGCCCCGTGGGTTTCGCGCACAGGTGTATGCGATCGAGATTGTCGATAATTACCACAAGTCCCTGTTTACCTTGGCGTTTGAGTTCTTGATTAGCCGGTTCCAGTAACTCCTTATTGAGCGCATCTAAAATTACATTAGTTCGCGGCTCCAAATATTGCCTCAACTCCGATCGCAAATTCGGAGCATCCTTCGCTTTAGCCGTAATTTTACCAATTCCCAAAGCCAGAGAAAACTCTCCCTCCGTGCTGGCATTTATTTCCCCAAAACCGGGGATATTAGCTTCAGCCCTCAAATCTATTTGAGTTTGAAAAACCTCAGCAACCCCTTTGAGCAAAGCTTTAAAACCCGTAGGTTGCAGCTTAATTTTCATTTTCTCAATACTTTCGCTCACCTGACGCGCAACGCTCAACAAAATGTCAGTGATATCAACATCTGCCATGTCTAAGTCTTTACTCGACTCAAAGTAAACCACATAAAATCCTTGCTCCTGCAATTGTGCTTGCAGCCGCAGCAATTCTGTGGATTTGCCAGAGCCGATATGACCGGTGAATAATTGACAGGTAGGCACATCCGGGGAAAGACGGCTGATGGTACGCTCCAATTGTTCGACGATTGTGCCGCCCCGCACTGAGGAGAAATCGATATAGTATTGTCGGTCTGCTGGATTTGCTACTGCCAGAGTGTAGCTGGGATTGCAGGCTTTATAAAACTTCTGTAAATCTAATTTTTCTTCCATACCCTGTTCGCTCAAAACTACATTATGCCCTAATATTTTAAATGACGAAGATTTAGGAGTAATGTTCTCATAAAAAAGTAACTATTTGAGTGCGGTTAACCGAATACAAAAAGTGTGAGTTTAAGTTAGATACACTCAGATACCCGACTTTTTTGAGAAGTCGGGTATCTAATAGAAAAGCATTTTACGTTTAATGAGACCGACTTACTTATTCTCGATCAATTCTACCATTTTTTCACCTACACCTGCTGCGGAAGCTGGATTTTGACCTGTTACGAGGCGATCGCTCGCCACAACACAAACTTGAAAATTAGCAACCTTGGTAAAATTAGCCCCGCGCTCAATTAACTTCGCCTCCAGCAAAAACGGCACGATATCAGTCAATCCCACAGCCGCTTCCTCTTCATTAGTAAAAGCAGCCACAGTCTTATTAGCAACCAGATATGAACCATCCGACAACTTAATATTAACTAAAGCCGCAGGCCCGTGACAAACAGCACCGACAATTCCGCCTGCTTCGTAAATAGCAGCAGCAATCCGAGCAAGTTCCTGATTATCAGCAAAATCCCACATTGTCCCATGTCCCCCAGCGTAGAAAATAGCACCGTATTCTGCGGGGTCAATTTGTGCGGGATTGAGCGTATTTTCGACTCGCGCCACCTGTTCGGAATCGTCTAGAAAAGCCTTATTTAGCGGATCTGCTAAATCTATCCCAACCATCGGAGCTTTGCCACCTTTTGGGCTGACAAAATCTACAGTTAATCCAGCACGATTAAATGCGTCCAAGGGATGAGTTACTTCAGGGAGATAGAAACCAGTTTCTTTACCAGTGTCGCCCAGAGTGTCGTGGCTAGTTAGAACAATCAGAACTTTTTGAGCAGTCATAATTTATGCCTTTTGTGGGTGTCTTTGTGCCTGTTGTTTTTATCCTAGGTCGAATTCATCTAAAATACAAATTATAAAAGTTGCGTGTAACTATAAATCTACTTATAGCAAATCCCAATACTTGACAATTAATCCGTGTATCCGTGTCAACATCCGTGTCGTGCTTTCCTTATGATTAACCTTGAGTGGTATCGCAGCTTTATCGAGGTTTACCGCGTTGGAACCGTATCCGGGGCGGCCCAAGTTTTGCACCTGACGCAGCCGGCTGTCAGCCAACACGTCGCAGCCCTAGAGTCAGCTTTGGGAAATCCGTTGTTTCAAAGGACTCCGAGACGGATGGTGCCGACGGATGCGGGAAACAGATTGTATAGTCAAGTTGTAAGTGCGATCGAGAAACTCGAATCAATTCCCCACAAAAACTCCACCGCCGAAACTCCGCAAACCATCAGAATCGGTACAGCGCAAGAGTTTTTTATAGAACGAATTCTCAGTCAATTACCAAAGGACGATTCCCTACGGGATAGCTTCGCTTCACGTACTTTTTACACAGTACAATTTGGACTAACATCGGAATTAATCCAACAACTCAAAGCCGGAAAGCTAGACATCGTAATTGCTACCCAAAAAATTACCTTGTCTGATATCGAATATGAATTACTATTCGAGGAGAACTTCTGGCTAGTCGGGCCGCCAAATACTGCGATTCCGATCGCCGAAGGAATCAGTCAAACAGATTTAAACCCACTGTCTCAATGGCTGTTAACTCAAGATTGGATTGCTTACAGTGAAGAATTGCCGATCGCCCGCCGCTTTTGGCGCGTCGTATTTGGCAGAAGAATCGACGTTCAACCCAAACTAATTATCCCCGATTTAAGAGCAATTAGACAAGCCGTGGAATGCGGATTTGGCTTTAGCGTACTTCCCGATTACTTGTGTGCAGATTTGGTAAAAGAAAATCGATTGACACTTGTGCTTAAACCTGCACAGGCTGTTACCAATCGCCTCTGGCTGGCTTTTCGGAAATCCGAAAGACAGTTGCCAAAAGTCAAACGGATGTTAGAAATTTGCCAAATCAACCAAAACTAAGTTAGCCTGATCATAGCCCATCAATATAAATTCCACATCAATTCCACAACGAGTCAAATGATGGTAAAGTCTTCGTAGCAATCTCTGGAAAAAAGTGATGAGCATCTCAAAGACCCGACTCGTTACCATTGAGGAAGCTTTGATCGCTGCCGCAGATCCGGATAGGGCTGCGTACCGAGTTGCGATGAGCGCCTTCATGGAGGGCTTCAAAGAGCTGGCCTGTGAGGCCACGGACTGGGAGCAACTTCGGCCGTGGGCCGCCGAGCAGAGCAAGCACCTGCTGGCTGCTGACCAGGCCCTTGCGGATTGGTCAGCGACCACGGCGAATATCTTCTACAAGGGAGGTGAGGAAGGCACCGAGCTAGCGCTCGAGCGCCGCTCCAAGCTCGAGCTGGTTAGTGATCTATTTCGCGGCACCGAGGTGGAGAGCTTGGTGGAGGCCTGCCGAGACGACGAGATGGACGAGCTGTATCGCGAGCAGGCGCTTGGTTTCGCGCTCGATCCGCCGGACTGGGTGCCGCCGAGCCACACCTGGTGGCGATGGCAAACCTTCGGGCAGGTGTAGGTGTCAGCAAGCAAGCAACCCAGTAGAGGAGCAACAACGGGATTATCTAATTCTCCCAATTTTACAGCAGCCATGTATATCCAAGTGATACCCGCCCTGAAGGTGAGCGGATATCGACTCGCCTACAACACCTCAGCCGGCTGTCTTTCTTGAGTCTTAAGCCACTCCGTTGCCGATTTCGATTCAGCCTGCGCTTCCTCCGACTGGGTAGCTAGCCACTCCTGATAAGCCTTTTCATCACCACCAAAGGAAGCTAGAGATGGAGCAAAGCGGTGAGCCTTTTTCATCCAGACATCTTCAGGTGTTAAAGGCTTATAAGCGCAGTAGCAAATGCAAATTGTATCAAACCCTGCACCATAGGGAGGCGGGATTTCAGGGGTGTATTCTTCCACCCGAACAACTTCCCAGCCACTATCTCGAAAGGAGTCCCGGTTTTCTGGCACTGTTTCCGTCAGTCGGTGTCCGATCGCAGGAGCAGGCTTGCTGCTAGAGTCGTAGTGTTCGGCAATGGTGTCGATCAAAGAGGGTACTGAACCCACATTCGCAATGCGGTAAAATGACTTTCCGATTTGTGTCTCAGTTTCCTGACGGTACTTTGCAATTTCACCTTTATCCGCTTTGAACAGAATCAGTTTACGCATCTTCTTTTTCCTCCTTGAAATAGTCGCCTTGCGTTAAATCCATGCGAGAGGGTGGAAACTCGCAGTAGCCATCGAAAACACAATCCACGGGTAAAACATCAGTTGCGACTAGCTCTGCCTGCTTCAGCGTCCACCCATAATTATCTGCCATATCTTCGCAGCATTCTTCACTCGCTTACCAATGTAGTTGACACTTTCACGTCGAGGAACACGCGATGAAGCAAACAACTCCCACTAGCACACTCTCTCTTTCCTCACTCTGCGCTCTCTGCGCCCTCTGCGGTAAAAAAACTCCAAATCATACCAAAAAAAGGCCGGTAACTATACCAGCCCTTCAACTATTTTAGATGTCAAATTAGCAGTAATCTAACATCTAAAAACTCAAATCAATCTAGCTTCTGTCAGTAGCAGCCGCAGGCTCAAAACTCGGAACCACAACATCAGCATTCTGCTTAGTCAACTGGTTGTACAGTCTTTCAGTATTCGGGAAATTAGCAGCCGGTAGAGTCGGGAAGCGACGATAAGGAACAACATCCTCACCAAAAGCCTCAGCATATTCAACCGTCAGCAACATCGCGTTGATAAAGCCCTTAATCCCTTTACTTGCCAAGATTTGGTTATAAGTCCGAATCTCCGCTTGATTGAGAGGAGCACGACCCAAGAAGTGCTTAGTACCCAACTCAATCACCTTAGTGTTTGGATAAGGTGCATAGAATTGTTTCACGTACAGCGGCGAACAACCTAAAGCTTCAATGAACTCCTTGAGATTGATTTCATTGTTGCCAAGTTTGCTTTCTAGCGCCGTGAATTCATTCTTCACATAAGCATTGATGTCGCGCTCAAAAACTTGACGGTAAGCAGCTTGAATTAAAGTTTTCAAAGCTACCTTATCCGAAGTAGTCGTCAGCTTGAACACCTTCGTTTGTTCGCGGCGCTTGCTGACACCTTGAGCAAGGCGAGTTTGCAACTGAATATCTCCGCCATCGCTTGCAGCACCAAGTTCGATAAACCGAGGAATTTCAGGAGTCGGCTCAACGTTTGCCTTCTTCTCACCAAAGGAACCTGTACGCATCGTCCGCATCGACAAACCAGCCGGAGTCACATAGCGCTCGTAAGGGACAGTATCTTCCCCGAAAGCTTCGTTGTACTCCAGACTGTCCATCATTTGATCGACCAGCGCGTAGAAACCCTTCTTAGCGCAAATGTCAAAGTAAGCATTCATTTCCTGACGGCCGTAGGTAGGGCGTCCCAGGAGTCGGCGGTGAATATACTCGATCGCCTTACAAACGTAAAGCTTGCTCCAGTACATATTGCGGAACACATCCGACTTCGCCAACATCCGAATAAACTCGCGCATCGGAATATCGCCGTTTTCCAGCTTAATTTCCGCCACCTTTTGGCGCTGGCCGTCGAACACATCGCGACCGAACACTTGCAGGTAAGCAGCCCGAATCACCGCTTGGGTGGAACTTTCGGTATATTTGACACTGGAAGCATTGCTGTAGCTGCTAGAGACACCGCGAGCGGTTTTCTTGGAAGCCACATAGTTGCTGGGTAACTGGTCTAATTTAAAGACCTTGGGGCCCAGAGAACCAGGAGCAGCACCGCGAGCACCCGGATTGCTCAATTGATTGTCAATCCCGGCACCTTGACGAATCAGGATGCGGCGAGTGTCTTTGCCAAAGGGAGCTGGACGGTTCTTGGGGTTGCGAGTTTCTTTCGGGAAAATCGCCCCGAACTGAATTTCCAGCGGATCGTTACCAATGCCGTAAACGTGCTGGTCTGGCAGAGGCTGAGTGTAGCCTGCGAACAAGGTGATGAACTGAGGAACCTTGCGGAAGGGAGCGCTGAAATTGAACAAATCAATTTGTGGGCCCCAGTTGCGACATTCCTGAGCTTCTTGGCCCAAACCGCGCAGGTAAGGCACCGTTTCTTCGCCGAAGTAATCGGCATATTCCTGAGAATAGACCATTGCATCTACGAGACCAGCCAGACCGCCTTTCGTGACGATC
>JANNOR010000208.1:0-13779 GCA_031399265.1 Cyanobacteria bacterium SOY_34_metabat_3
GGCTAATCAAGTTAAAGATTTGAGTGAGTTACTTTTTGATTTATCTAGTCTAGATAAACCTGTTAAGTGCCTTGCATAATGTTGGTCAATAGCCTTCATAGCTTTGATTTAACCTCTCGACAATTAATCCACCCTGCCTAGCCCCCCTTAAAAAGGGGAGTAGGGGGTGGGACAAGATTCCGATCAAAGTCCCCCTTTTTAAGGGGGATTTAGGGGGATCGAGATATGTGCAACGACCCATTAAATTGGTATTATCGACTCTACAGATGAATTGGAGAGTTTGAACTTTCAAGGGAAGTCTGAAGCTTGCATCCGTCTTTGGGTGTAAGGTTAAGTCTCACACCGGGAGTGAGAGCATGGCTTTGAGCAGTGTCTCTTTGCTCCCATTGTGAGACTATTTTTTAGCGTTGAAGGTAATTTAAATATAAAAAAGTTGTCTTTTCGCCGGATGTGTTTTAAGATGATCGTTTAAAAAAGTTTAAAAGTCAATAATTATAATATAAGGAAACCAGTGTGGTGAGCACTATGCAAATCCTAGCCGCCAGCCTCAAGGCAAAAGTCCGCCAGCGTACCTTGGAAGTGCAAGTTCTCAATGAACTTACTGCAAAAGTACAGCTCGCCGATCGCGCTGATGAAATTTGGTCTGCTTGTCTGGAATACCTCGATCGCCTGATTCCAAATTCGGCCGCCGCACTTTTGACGCTACCGGACGATCGCATCTACCTCCAACACTCACAGCCTTTAAATGCTCGCGCCAGAACCAAAATTGAAAAGCATTTGCAATCCGCTAGGGTTGAATGGCTCGCCGGAAATCGGGATTGGGCACACAGCATCGCTTCGCCACCAATTGCTCAGTTTAAGTCGCTATTGATGGCACCAGTTAACTTCGATGAAAGTGCAGAATTATTGGGAGTGTTTTTGATCGGTGCAGAGCAAGAAACTGCTTTTAATTTTGAACACCTTTCTTTGCTTCACACTGCCGCTGACATCTGTGCGAATTCGTTACTAAATCTAGCAGATAAAACGACAGATGTCAAGGGAAAAAATGAAAATAATTGGGCGCCGGCTGGCCCGAGTCAAGAACTATTGTTGCGGGCTTTAATTGACGATTCGCCGGACAGGGTTTTCGCGAAAGATCGAAATTTTAAATACATTTTGGTGAATCAAAACTTTGCTGCATATTTGGGGAAAAATGTTGAGGAAATTATCGGCAAAGACGATCTTGAATTAGGCTTTTCAGAAGCAGTCGTATTTGGCGATCGCAGCGGTTCAATTAAGGGTATCCGCGAGGAAGATCGAGCTGTGCTCGCCGGGGAGATTGTGCGCGACCCCTACCGGGCGATCGCCTTTCAAGGCGGAAAACAGCACGTCTTTGACACGCAAAAACTGCCGCTGCGCGATGCCCAGGGCAATATATTTGCAGTTTTAGGTGTTTCTCGCGAAATTGCTCAATTGCAGGTGACAGATGAAGCCAAAAATCACAGCCAAGCTAAACTGCAAAAAATTACGGCTAGCGTACCGGGTACGGTATATCAAGTTGACTTGAATCCAGATGGCTCGATGGGCTTCTCGTTTGTGAGCGCCGGTTGCCGAGAATTGTATGAAATAGAACCCGAGGCGGCTCAACACGATATTAATGTAATTGTTAACATGATTCATCCCGAAGATCGAGATAATTTTCTCAACTCGGTGAGGCTTTCTGCTGAAAATTTGCAGCCTTGGCGGTGGGAAGGAAGAATTGTCACTCCGTCGGGAAAACTTAAATGGGTGCAAGGATCTTCTGTACCGGAATTGCAAGCATCTGGAGAAATAGTTTACTATGGCTTGTTTACGGATATTAGTGCCAGAAAAGAAGCTGAATTAAAACTACAACTTTATCAACAAATATTTTTAAAGTCTAACGATGCGATCGCCATTTTAGACCCCCAAGGCTATTACTTAGAAACAAATCAAGCTCACACGGCTTTGCTGGGTTACAGCTCATCGAAATTGTGGGGGAAAACACCTGCAACTCATATGGGAGAGCAAGCATTTTCATCGGTGCTGCAAAGCTTAGCTGCTTCTGGGAGTTATCGAGGCGAAATGACTTGTATTAAGGCTATTCAAGGGGGAATAGTTGAGGTGGAGCTTTCGGCTTTTGCAGTTGTCAATGATGTTGAAGATGTGGTTTGTTACGTCAGCGTCAAAAGGGATATCACCGAACGTAAGCGAGCTGAGGAAAAACTCACGCTTTACCGAGAAATATTTTTAAACTCCAATGATGCGATCGTCATTATCGATGCTGATGGGTTTTTCCTCGAACAAAATCGCGCTCATCAATCGCTGCTAGAATACACAGACGCCGAATTGGAAGCAGAAGCGCCGCCGCTGGTTGCGGGGGAACGCTTTTCGGAAATTACCAAAAGTTTAGGGAAAACGGGAACTTTTCGGGGCGAAATTACTAATTGTACTAAAAAAGGTCGCATACTGGCGATCGACGTTGCGGCATATTCTGTGATTAATAACAGCGGCGATATAATTTGCCACGTCTGCGTCAAGCGCGATATTACCGAACGCAAAAAAGGTGAAGAAGAACGGCAAAAATTTGTATCGCTGATTGAAAATAGCAGCGATTTTATTAGTATGGCTACCCTAGAAGGTCAAACGCTATTTGTCAATGAAGCCGGACGAAAACTGGTGGGTTTAGAGAAGATTTCGCCAGTGCTTTATACGGAGATATGGGATTATATCGGTCAAACTTTTAAACAGGAATTCAGTCAAGAGATTTTGCCAAAAATTATCAGTCAGGGCCAGTGGCAAGGAGAAGGTCAAATGCAGCACTTACGCAGTGGAAAACGCATTGATGTTGTGCTGAATGCTTTTCTGGTCAAGCACCCTCAAAGCAGCGAACCGCTGTGCTTTGCTGCGGTAATTCGCGATGTCACCGAACGCAAGCAAGCTGAGAGAATGCTGCGGGAACAAGCAGAACAGGAACGGCTGGTTTCGGCGATCGCCCAACGAGTCCGCCAGTCTCTCAACCTCACTCAAACTCTCAACACTGCGGTCCAAGAAGTGCGGCAGTTACTGGCAACAGATCGCACGGTAATCTATCGTTTTGATTCCGACAAACAAGGGATGGTTGTTGTGGAATCTGTAGGATCTGATTGGCAACCGCTGCTGGGTAGAAAACTTGAAGAGACATCTTTTGGAGAAAGTTATGTATCGCTTTACCGCGCTGGAAAAATTCAAGCGATAGCAGATATTTATACTGCCAGTTTGAGCGACATCCACCGAGATTTCTTGGTTAGTTTGCAGGTAAGGGCTAATTTAGTTGTACCAATTTTTATCGGAGATGAAAGTCAGGAGTTGACTGCCGAATATTCGCCGGAGACTACCGAAATTGCAGAGCCGATCGCCAGTTTGGACAAGTGCCAAAATCGATTGTGGGGATTGCTGGTGGCCCACCAGTGCAGCGGCCCGCGCGATTGGACTGATTCTGAGGTAGACTTGCTGGGAAGGTTGAGCGTGCAGTTGGCGATCGCCATTCAACAATCTACTCTGTTTGAACAAGCGCAGCAAGCTCGAGAAGTAGCCCTAGAAGCATCACGAATGAAGTCGCTATTTTTAGCAAATATGAGTCACGAAATCCGCACTCCGATGAATGGAGTGATGGGGATGACTGATTTGTTGCTGAAAACGCAGCTTACTCCCGAACAGCTAGACTTTGTGCAAACGCTGAAACTCAGCAGCCAAAATTTACTGTCGATCATTAACGATATTCTCGACCTCTCCAAACTGGAAGCAGGAGAAATGCGCTTAGAAACGATCGAACTTGACCTGAGTATCTGTCTGGATGAAGTGCTGGATTTGCTGGCAACTCCCGCACAGCAAAAAGGTATAGAATTGGTGGCGCTGATAGACAGCGATGTGCCGCTGCGAATTAAAGGCGATGCAGCGCGGCTGCGGCAAATACTGACTAATTTGATTAACAATGCGATTAAGTTTACAGAAACAGGAGAAATAGTAATTGAGGTTTCTACTGGCAGGATTCCGGGGTTATTAGCGGAGAACGGAGATCGGAAAGTCTTAGAGAATATCCAACCGCTAAAACTCGGAAGCAATCGCTCGCTGTTCCTGCTGTTTAAAGTCACAGATACAGGCATTGGAATTGCTGCGGAAGACCAAAATAAGCTGTTTCAATCTTTCACTCAAGTTGATGCTTCTACGACGAGAAAGTACGGTGGTACGGGTTTGGGTCTGGCTATTTCTAAGCAGTTGGTGGAGTTGATCGGGGGGCAAATCGGTGTGGAAAGTACAGCGGGAAAAGGCTCGACTTTTTGGTTTACAGTGCCTGCTGTTAAGGAAAATTTAAATGCTGTAGAGACTGGGTGTGAAGTGAATTTGCAAACGGTGCTGGCGGGGCGGAAAATGTTAGTTGCTAGCGATAAGCCGACTGTACGAAAAGTGCTGCTGAGAATGGCTGTTTTGTGGGGGATGGAAGTTGAGGAGGCTGAGAGTGGTTGGATGGCGATCGCCTCTATGTACAAAGCTGTCAGCATTAAATGCCCTTACGATATCGTTTTGGTGGATATTCAATTGCCGGAAATGGCGGCGGGAAGTTTGGAAAGGTTGATGATTGCTGAGCCGGCAATGCAGCAGACACGTTGGGTGGTGCTGGCTTCAATTACTCAGATACCGGAAGCGAAACGCTTGGTAGATATCGGTTTTAGCGGCTATTTAACTAAACCTGTGAAAGCTCACCGGCTGTTTGATTGCTTGGTGAATGCGATCGCCCCCGGTACGCTAGCCGATCGATCCCTGGCAAATTCAACGTCCAATCCACCCTCAGCTATTGACAACCGGGAGTTAGCAAGTTTAAAGATTTTGTTAGTGGAAGATACGCCGATCAATCAAAAAGTTGGTCTGAATCAGCTCAGAGTTTTGGGATGCGCGGCGGATGTGGCAAATAACGGCGCTGAGGCGCTATCTATCCTGGCCCTCAAAAACTATGACATTGTGTTGATGGACTGTCAGATGCCGATTTTGGACGGTTACGAAGCGACTTTGGAATTGCGCCGCATGGAAGCGGCAGATGTTGCAGCAGGTTCGATCGAGCCGCATCAAAAGACGGTGGTGATTGCAATGACAGCGAATGCTTTGAAGGGCGATCGGGAAAAGTGTCTGGCGGCGGGGATGGATGATTATATTAGCAAGCCTATTTCGATCGAAAATTTAAAATCTGTGCTGGAAAATTGGTCGCTACAGTTAAAAATTGAAATTCCTCAGTTTCCGGGTGAGGAAGTCCAAAACTCTGCTTCCGATCTCGAATCGGTTGTCGATATCGCACGTCTGCGCGAAATTGCGGGTGCTGATTTAGAGTTTGAGCGGGAAATACTGCAAGCTTTTGTGGTGGATACTGGCAGTTATTTAGAAGCTGCGAAGGAGGCGATCGTCTCGGGAGATATGGAAACACTAGCCCGCCGCGCGCATCAAATTCAAGGTGTCAGCGCTACGGCGGCGGTGCGGTTGATGCCCGAGATGGCTGCTGAGCTTCAAAGTCTTGCTGAATCAAACGATTTGGAGGGCTCCACAAAAATCATCGCTGAATTGGCAATAATTCTGGCCCAGGTTGAAAAGTTGGCTGCTGCTGAATTATCTGAGCAATCGAGAGTATGTAAAGATTCTTAATCTTTTATCAAGATGTGTATCTCAATGTGACGAAATTGGGAACTGTTATAACATCTTGTGTGTTGTAGCTTTTGACACTACTATATTCAGTTATTGTGGTCAAATATAAAATAATCATTAAGCCGATCGCAATTAGCGTGCTTTTCGTCTATCGGCTTGAGAGACTAAGACCAGCTTTTCGCCCAGCCAGCCCATTAAGTGCGTAAATACGCTCAACGAGGTTTTATGACTCCAGTCATGTTACGCCAACTCTGGTCATTAATTGAGACTACCCAAGCCACTCTGTTAGTGAATTTGGACGATGCTACGCTGGTACAGTGGCTGCTGAAGCAGTTAAAGACTAACTCTGGGTTCAATGGCAAAGAAACAGATGTGTTGAACGACTACATCGAATCTCGGCTGTCTCTAATCCGCGATTTAGCCGAGCAGCGCCTAGCACCAGAACGGTTCTAAGCGCCTTAAATCATAATTGGATAAATATTGCAGGAAAGGACGATCGCCCGCAATGGGCAAAAAAATAAGAGGCGGGTAGCCAGTACACTTGTCAGGGTGCATAACTGGGTACAGAACGGCTAAGGTGTCGTACATCGCAGATAGCAAGACTTCTCGTCATCTACAAGGTAGGATCGTCGAGAAAGCGTTCTACTAAAACTTATGCGTAAATGGGGACTTCTATTACTTACAAGCGTGTTGTTTGTGGCACCGTTGGCATCTTGTCGGGATCGATCGGCACAAGTCGGACAAACACCAGCAACAACGGCGGGCGACAAATCGCAACAAACGAAGAGCCAGATAGATACAATTGTCGCCCGCGGCAAACTAATTTGCGGTGTCAGTGGCGAACTGCCTGGTTTTAGCTTTGTAGACGAAAAAGGCAAATATTCGGGACTGGATGTGGATGTATGCAGGGCAGTAGCCGCAGCAATATTTGACGATCCCGAAAAAGTAGAGTACCGAAAGCTCAACGCCAAAGATCGATTTACAGTTTTGCAGGCCGGAGAAATCGATATTCTCAGCCGAAATACCACCTACACGGCGAGTCGCGACAGCACTACGGGCTTGGAATTTGCCCCAGTGATCTTTTATGACTCTCAAAGCATCATGGTCAAAAAAGACAGCGGCATCAAAACTTTACAAGATTTTGCGGGCAAATCGATCTGCGTGCAGACAGGTACGAGCACGGAACAGAATTTGTCCGACCAAATGCGAAAATTAGGAGTTAAATACACTCCAGTCGTGTTTGAAGATGTGAATGCTACCTTTGCGACGTATCAAGAAGGCCGCTGTCAAGGTGTTACAGCCGATCGATCGCAACTCGTGTCTAAGCGCACAACTCTGCCGACTCCTGAGAATAATGTTGTTTTGCCGATCGTGATGTCAAAGGAACCGTTAGCCCCAGCGGTGAAAAGTGGCGATCCTAAATGGTCGGATGCGGTAAGGTGGATCATTTTTGCGGCGATTGAAGCCGAAGATTTGGGAATTAATTCGACGAATGTAGACCAAATTGTGGCAAGCACTACAGACCCGAACGTCAAACGTTTGCTAGGAAAGGAAGGAGATTTAGGTAAAGGTTTCGGACTCTCGAACGACTTCGCCACCCGCGTTGTTAAGAAAGTGGGGAATTACGGCGAAATGTACGATCGTAACCTCGGCCCGAAAAGTACACTTAAGTTAGACCGGGGTCAAAACAAACTCTGGAAAGATGGCGGTTTGCTTTACTCGCCGCCGTTCCGCTAAATTTGGTTGAGTGTTGAGTGTTGACTGTTAATCGTAAGGTGCGCAATGCGCACCCTACAAAATATTTTAGACTCCGCCCTTACCCTAATTAGTTCTAGATTAGTTCGATCGCTTATTAAACAGCTATGAATCCAGAACCTCAACCGGGAAAATCTCAGAAATTGTCCAAATTTCAAGATATCTCAAAACTGCTGCGGGACGATCGCTTCTGGAAAATAGCCGGACAGGCGATCTTCGTAATTTTAGTAATAACAGTCATCGCCATTTTCTGGGACAACCTCACTGCCAATTACGCGCAACTGGGGATTGCATTTGGATTTGACTTTCTCAATTCCCAAGCATCCTTCGACATCGGCGAAAGCGTGATTCCCTACAGTCCCGAAAACAGTTACAGACAAGCTTATTTTGTCGGTTTAATCAACTCGCTGCGGGTAATGGGTCTCGGGCTAATTTTCGCAACAGTTGCGGGTTTGACTGTAGGAATTGCGCGCCTTTCTGACAATTGGTTGCTGCGAACTCTGGCTGGTTTGTATGTGGAGATTTTGCGGAATACGCCGTTATTGCTGCAATTGTTTTTCTGGTATTTTGCAGTTTTCATTTCCCTGCCAAAACTGGAAGATAACCCGGAAATGAAGGGGCCAATTTACTTGACAAATCGCGGCATTGCTGTACCCTGGCCTGCGGCTTTGCCGGGTTTTGAGATTTGGTTGATTTTGCTAACTGTGGGAGTTTTGGCGGCGGCTGGGCTGTGGATGTGGCGGGCGCGGGTGATGCTGGAAGAAGCTAAGCCCGGAAGACAGTTGTTTTGGGCTCTAGGTGCGATCGGGCTAAGTGCAATTTTAGCTTTGATTATCACCAAAAATCTACCTTTTCGTTTAGATATTCCCCGCCTGACACCAGCATTGCAACTCGAAGGAGGATTAAATTTAACTCCAGAATTTGCAGCCCTAGTCACAGGACTCAGCTTGTACACTGGCAGTTACATTGCCGAAATTGTCCGCGCCGGAATTCAATCAGTATCGAGAGGCCAATGGGAAGCTGCAAAGTCTTTGGGACTGAAGTCTGGAACCCTTATGCGGAAGGTAATTTTACCCCAAGCTTTGCGGGTAATTGTGCCGCCTTTAACCAGTCAGTATCTAAATTTAGCTAAGAATTCGAGTTTAGCGGTTGCGGTTGCTTATCCCGACGTTTACTTTGTCGTGGGTTCTCCGACGCTGAATCAGACCGGAAGGGCGATCGAAACAATGCTAATTATCATGGTAACGTACCTCACAATTAGTTTGATAGTTTCTTTGTTCATGAATTGGTACAATAGTACAGTACAACTCAAAGAAAGGTAAAAAGTTAATGTTTGAAAGTTTACAACGGCACTTAAAGGAAAGAAAGAAATGGCATACAGTGATTTTAGTTTAGAGTGCGCAGTCAAAACATTTGAATTAAAGTATTCGGAAGTCGCCAATTTATTTGGCAAAGAACCCAACTTAGAATCCAGTCCACTACTAGCAGAAACTCTCAAGCGCAGTGTACCGTTAGCCCTAGCTAGCAACACCGAGAAATCCCGCGCTGAAATGATTACAGCACCAATTTTAATTGAACTGAGAGAACAATTACAAAATCGAATTAGCTTATTTTCAGGTATTGACTTTAATGTTGACTCCGAAAGAGGCTTAAACGGCAGTTGCGATTTTTTGATTGGCAATTCTTCAGGACTCTTGTTAGTCGATGCACCAGTCATTATAATTGTACAAGCGAAACCGGAAAATCTCAATATTGAATTAGGACAGTGCGTAGCAGAAATGTTTGCAGCTAGCATATTTAATGAACGTGAAAAAAACGAGATTCCTGCGATTTATGGCGCTGTCACTAGCGGAAGTATCTGGAAATTCCTTAGATTAAAAAACCAAGTAATTGAAATAGGTTTGATCGAGTATTACATCACAGATGTGAATAAAATTTTAGGAATATTAGCTAGTGTAATCAATCATTAATAACAACCAACAACTTATGGAAAATTCCCCCGTGCTCTCGCCCCCAGCCACCGAATCGCCCACCCCTTGGAATTGGGCGCGCAAAAACTTATTTAGTACCTGGTACAACAGCATTCTGACAGTAGTTTGCCTAATTGTCGCCTTCCAAACTATTAAAGGAATTATCGTTTGGGCCACAACAAAAGCTAAATGGCGCGTATTAGAGGCCAACTTGCCGCTATTTTTTGCAGGTCAATTTCCCAGCGAATCTTACTGGCGGCTGTGGATAGTCGCGGGAGTAATTGCGTTGTTGGGCGGTTTAACGTGGGGAAACGTTCAACGAGAAGAACGTCTTTGGAATCCGCCTACACTGATTTTACTCGGTGCTGCGGTTGTCGGTGCGGTGATTTCGCCGATCGACCTTACATCTCGCCTCTACCTCTTAGGAATTATCATCGCAGCCACCGCCAGCTATGCCATAGGGAGACAAATCAACCGCAACCCCCCCCAACCCCCCCTTACTAAGGGGGGGCGAGGGGGGGTTAGCTGGATGCCTGCAATTTGGGTTCTTTCCTTCCCAGTAATTCTGTGGCTGATTAAAGGCGGTTTGGGCTTGACAGAAGTGTCAACAAATGATTGGGGCGGTTTAGTGCTGACACTGTTTTTAGCAATTATCAGCATTGTACTCTCCTTTCCCCTGGGAGTATTGCTCGCCCTCGGCAGACAAAGCTCTTTGCCAGTCGTCAAACTGTTTTCAACATTGTACATTGAAATTGTTCGCGGTTTGCCCTTAATTGGCATTTTGTTTTTAGGTCAAGTAATGCTGCAATTATTCTTGCCGCCAGAATATCCGAAATTGGATAGAGTAATTAGAGCGATCGCCGGATTAACATTATTTAGCGCGGCATACTTGGCAGAAAACGTGCGCGGAGGCTTGCAGGCCGTGCCCAGAGGACAGGTAGAAGCAGCAAGGTCGATCGGGCTAAATACACCCCTACTCACAATCCTGATTGTACTCCCTCAAGCGTTGCGAACTGTCATTCCGGCGATCGGCGGACAATTCATCGGATTGTTTATGGATACATCCCTACTTTCCCTATTCGGAATGTTAGAATTAATCGGCATATCCCGCGCAGTTTTAGCAAATCCATCCTACATCGGCAGGTACGCCGAAGTTTACATATTCGTCGGCATCATCTATTGGGTATTTTGCTACTCAATGTCATTAGCCAGCCGCAAAATAGAACGAAGTTTAGAAGTAGGTCAAAGGTAAAAAACTATCTGCGTTCATCCGCGTTCATCTGCTTACATCAGCGGTAAAAAAATATGGAAACTCAACCCACAATCCCAGAAACAGTAATCGTAGCAGAAAACGTCCACAAATGGTACGGACAATTTCACGTACTGCGAGGCGTCAGCATGAACGTAAACCGGGGCGAAGTCGTCGTCGTGATGGGCCCATCAGGTTCAGGAAAATCGACGTTTATTCGCACTTTCAACGCATTAGAAGCATACCAACAAGGTAAAATTACGATCGACGGCATCGAACTTTCCCACGACTTGCGCAACATCGAGACAATTCGCCGGGAAGTAGGAATGGTATTTCAGCAATTCAACCTGTTCCCCCACTTATCCGTCTTACAAAACGTCATGCTAGCGCCCGTATGGGTGCGCCGTTGGCCAAAGAAAAAAGCTGAAGAAGTAGCGATGCAACTGTTAGAAAGAGTGGGGATTTTAGAACAAGCACAAAAATATCCCGGACAACTTTCTGGAGGACAACAGCAGCGCGTTGCCATTGCACGTTCCCTCGCAATGCAGCCTAAAATCATGCTGTTTGATGAACCGACATCAGCATTAGATCCAGAAATGGTGCGAGAAGTTTTAGATGTGATGCGAAATTTAGCTCAAACTGGAATTACAATGGTAGTCGTGACTCACGAAGTCGGATTTGCCCGCGAAGTTGCCGATCGCATTGTATTGATGGATGGCGGCGTTTTAGTGGAAGAAGCCCGCCCGGAAGAGTTTTTTCAGAACCCGAAGGAAGAACGCACTCGCAAGTTTTTATCTCAGATATTATAAATTGGGCATAGGGAATTGGGCATGGGGCATGGCTATTGGTAACAAAAAATAACTAATAACTAATAACTAATAACTAATAACTAATGACCACAAAAACTCTGCCGCTAATTAGAGATTCAGAACGCCTAGAAAGTCGCCTCAAAGAAATTCCGGCAGTTCCTGGTGTATACTTGATGCGCGATGAGGGCGATCGCATCCTTTACATCGGCAAATCAAAAAAACTCCGAAACCGCGTCCGTTCCTACTTCCGCGAAAGCCAAAACCTCAGTCCCCGCATCGCGATGATGGTGCAGCAAGTGCGCGAAATTGAATTCATCGCCACAGACACAGAAGCAGAAGCTTTAGCATTAGAAGCAAACCTCGTAAAACAGCACCAACCTCACTTTAATGTCCTCCTTAAAGATGATAAAAAATATCCTTATTTGTGCATAACTTGGTCGGAAAAATACCCGCGCATTTTCATCACCCGCAAACGCCGCGCGGGTAGTGCGAAAGACCGCTACTACGGCCCCTACGTCGATACAGGGGCGCTGCGGAGCACGCTGCATTTAATTAAGCGGATTTTCCCTTTGCGGCAGCGCCCTCAACCGCTATTTAAAGACCGTCCCTGCTTGAACTACGACATCGGTCGCTGCGTCGGCGTTTGTCAGGGGTTAACTTCGCCGGAGGAATACGAAAAAATCATCCAAAAAGTGGCGATGATTTTTCAGGGAAGGACTCAGGAATTACTCGATATCCTGGAACCCCAAATGGAACAAGCATCCGAAGATTTAAACTTTGAAACGGCGGCACGGATTCGCGACCAGATTAAGGGTTTGCAGTCTTTGAGTGCGGGTCAAAAAGTGTCTTTACCGGATGATACAGTTTCTAGGGATGCGATCGCCCTTGCGGCCGATAGTCAGCACGCTTGCGTTCAATTATTCCAGATTCGTGCCGGTCAATTAGTCGGAAGATTGGGATTTATGGCGGAGATTCCCAGGGCGGGCGCAGGGGCACCGCCCCTACATTCCGGGGAAGAAGAATTATCTCAACCTTTTGTTACCTCCCCCCCTTACCAAGGGGAGGAACGAGGGGGAGTAGAGGCCGGAGCAATTTTGCAGCGAGTGTTGGAGGAACATTATCAAAATGTCGAATCCGTAGAAATTCCCAGCGAAATTTCAGTGCAGTACGAATTGCCTGAAGGGGAAATATTAGCAGATTGGTTGAGCAATCGCAAGGGCAGAAAAGTGACGATTTTGACACCGCAGCGGCAAAGTAAGGCAGAGTTAATTGAGATGGTGGAACGCAATGCTGAGTATGAATTGGCGAGAATGCAACGATTGAGCGATCGCAATTCTCAAGCAATGCAAGACTTAGCAGAAGTCCTAGATTTACCAGAAGTTCCGCACCGTATTGAAGGTTACGATATTTCTCATATTCAAGGTTCTGACGCGGTAGCTTCCCGTGTCGTATTTATTGACGGTTTGCCAGCCAATCAACACTACCGTCACTACAAAATTAAAAATCCTGAAATTAAATCGGGTCACTCTGACGACTTTGCTAGTTTAGCAGAAGTGATCGGCAGACGATTCCGAGGAGTAAAGGAAGAAAGTTCGGCAACGGATTTTGTAACGGATTTAACGGATAGAAGAAATAAGGAAAAAGAATTTAGCGATTTAGGAGAACAGACAGAAATAGGAAGTTTCTCTACGGTTTCCCCTTCTATTGTTGACAAACCGGACTTAATTATGATCGATGGTGGGAAGGGTCAACTGTCAGCAGTTGTGGCTGTTTTGCGGGAGATGAATTTGCTAGAAGAATTGCGGGTTGTCAGTTTGGCAAAGCAGCGGGAGGAGATATTTTTGCCGGGGGAATCTTTGCCGCTGCCAACTAATTCTGAGCAACCTGGTGTACAGTTATTGCGACGGGTGCGGGATGAGGCGCACAGATTTGCTGTGAGTTTTCATCGGGATCAAAGAAGTGCCAGAATGAAGCGATCGCGCCTTGATGACATTCCCGGATTGGGACACCACCGACAAAAACAATTGTTAGCACATTTTAGGTCGATCGACTATCTGCGTTTAGCGACTCCCGAACAGTTGGCAGAAGTTTCTGGGATTGGCCCGCGTCTGGCGCAGCAAATTTACGATTATTTTCATCCGTAAAGTCTTACCCAGCATCGGAGGCGGGGATTTTTGGGACTTGGGGGCGATCGGCGAGCAAGTCCCGATTCAGCCACTTTGAGGGATGTCTTCAAAAATTTTGCACAGGCCTATTGCAATCCAGAAAAACTTGTGGTATGTTTGTCTTCTGTGTGAATGCGGGCGTAGTTTAGTGGTAAAACTTTAGC
>JANNOR010000223.1:0-8984 GCA_031399265.1 Cyanobacteria bacterium SOY_34_metabat_3
TACTGTAGGGACACGGCACTGCCGTCTCCTGATTTCTTCAATTCTTCAATTCTTCAATTCTTCAATTCTTCAATTCTTCAATTCTTCAATTCTAAAATCGCATGATCGCAACTCCCCTAAGCTGGACACAACTAGAAGCCCTCACAGACTTTGAAGTCGATCGCACTAACGGCCCCACCAACGCTCAATCCCGGTTGCGCCTCTTCGGAAAAACCGAATCCGATGTGCGAGTCACCCTCTACCGCGACAACCACGCCTGGTGTCCCTACTGCCAAAAAATCTGGTTGTGGTTAGAAGAAAAACAAATCCCCTACCGCATTGAAAAAGTTACCATGTTCTGCTATGGGGACAAAGAAAGTTGGTACAAGCGCAAAGTACCATCGGGAATGCTACCAGCGATCGAGCTAGACGGCCGCATCATCACCGAAAGCGATGACATCTTAATCGCCCTAGAACGAGTCTTTGGCCCCTTGAGTTTAGGCATGGAAAACCCCGCAGTCCTACCCATGCGGCGGTTAGAAAGACTGCTGTTTAGAGCCTGGTGCTCTTGGTTGTGCTACCCAGCAAGTTCGGCGAAAGTAGAACAAAACAACCGCAACCAATTTATCAGCGTCGCCGCCCAAGTGGAAGCAGCTTTGGCCAGGACTCCCGGGCCTTATTGTCTAGCTGAATTTGGCACTGCGGATGTCATCTTTACGCCCTATGTCGAACGCATGAATGCCAGTCTTTACTACTACAAAGGCTACTCCATGCGCGAAGCAAACCCGCGCTTTGCGGACTGGTTTGCGGGGATGGAAAGCCGATCGACTTATCGCGGTACTCAAAGCGACTTCCACACCCACGTCCACGATTTACCGCCTCAAATGGGTGGCTGTTATGAAAATGGCGAACCGCAGATGTTACTCAACAAAACCCGCGTGGATAATGGGCCTTGGGCTGGATTACCCGATGTGATGTATCCAGAACCGGAAACCTCTCGCGCTGAAGCACTACACCGCGTTATCAAGCATCAGCGCAACATTATTAAAGTCAATCCTGCTGATGACAACTTATTTGATGAAGCTTTGCGTTGTGCTTTAACTTTGATGGTGACTGGCGAAGTTTGTACGCCGCCGGTTGGATCTGATGGGGCTTTGCGGTATTTGCGCGATCGGGTAAATGTGCCCCGTGATATGTCGATTTACGCGGCGAAGCGCTTGAGGGAAGCTTTGGAGGAAACGGCGGCTTTGGCGGGTAATGCGCAAGGTACTCCGATTCTGTTGAGGAATCGGCGAGATCAAGATCCGACTAATTTTGCGTAGAACTGCTTTTCATCAAGGAATTGATATCATAGAAAAAGGAATTGATATCAGCAATATGAAGAGTGGAAAACAACGTCGTATTGAACTCAAGGCGCACAAGAAAGCTCGCAAAACCAAACTTGCAAACAAGAGAACAGAAGCTGAGAAGCTTGCAAAATCGGAGTGGGCTGCATCGAATGGGGGAGTGATTGTAGATATCACCTCCCTTGCTCCAAACAACAGCTACGATGAGCCAGAATTTGTTAAGTGTGGATATTATGTCGATCGACCTTTTACTTGTGCAGGCTGTAACAGTCAAGAGGTATGGACAGCCGCACAGCAAAAATGGTGGTATGAGGTGGCGAAGGGTAATTTATATGCTACCGCCAAGTTTTGTCGGACTTGTCGCCGCCAAGAGCAATCTCGCCGCGCTTTAGCCCGCAAGATTCATCTAGAAGGCATTGCCAACAAGCATCAATGAATTTAATACTAAAAAAATAATGTATCAAAAAAGTTAGTTTTCATAATTTTGCAATCTAGTCGATATTTCTGCTACCATTGGTAGTATTAAAAGTAGCATAAATACTGTCTATGAAAGTATCTATCTCTTTGCCAGATGAGCTAGTGCGTTACATTGACCAGCGTGTAGAAAATCGCAGTCGGCTAGTTGAGGTTTTATTGCAAGCATGGCGCAAACAACAAGAACAACAGGCAATGGTAGAAGCTTGTTTATTGCTGGATGAACTGAGTGATAAATTAACCGATGGGGATGAAGCATGGCAGCAAGCAGCGATTAGCGACTGGACGCATTAACCCAAAGAAACCGAGTTTTTTACTAAATCTTTGGGTAAGAACAACAGATTTTCGTAAAAAAACCCGGTTTCTGACCAACCATGCTTCCGCTTCAGCTCTAAAAATCTCTTAATTGAGCCGTTTGAACAACAACATCTTTCGTCAGAGAACCCCGCCGTAATTTCAGTTTCAAGCTTTGACCGATTTTGCTATTTTCCACCAGATTTTGCAACTGTTCGGCCGTCGTGACAGCCTCGCCGTCAATTTGGACGATCGCATTTCCCTTGCGAATCCCAGCTTTCTCCGCAGGCGTATTTGGCATCACTAACACTCCTTTGACTTCCGGTACGATCAAAGGAGTCAAAGCAATCATCTGAATGCCTAAAAATGGGTGACTGACTTTTTCTCCCTTGGCTATAAGTCATAGACAAACCATAGACAAGTCTGATGGACAAAATAAAGGTTCTACAGCTTATGCGAGCCGTAGAACCCTTGAAAATACGTGGTTTTTTTGAAGCCGATGGTGGGATTTGAACCCACGACCGTTCGATTACGAATCGAATACTCTACCCCTGAGCTACATCGGCACAGACAATTTTGCACTATAGCACAAAGTCAATCAAAAAGCAATCAGTTGTAGAAATTAATTCAAAATTCCACAACTGTTAACTTAGAACTTGTTAAACTGCTAATTCGCTGTCAGTCCCGCCCGCTCTAGCGCCGGAGTAAACTAAACCCCGCTGCATATCTAGCGTCAGCATAGTTTTGTCCCGAATTACGCGCGTGGCATTCTCCACCCCTACCATCACCGGCACGCCCAAACGCAAACCGATAATCGCGGCGTGAGAAGTCAAACTTTCCTCCTCCGTCACCACGCCTGCTGCTTTGCGAATCATCTCCACAAAATCAGCGCTGGTGTGCTTGACTACCAAAATGTCTCCTGGATGGAAATTCGCCACATCCGCAGCAGTGTGAGCAACTCTGGCCATGCCGCTCACCGAGCCCAAACCAACACCGGTTCCCTTACCCAAAACTGCTGTCACCATCTCAACTTTAATCAAATCCGTTGAGCCAGCTACCCCTTGCAGAGTACCGGCTGTCATCACCACCAAATCGCCGTCGGAGACTAACTGTTTTTCTTGGGCGACATTCATCGCAGATTGAAATGTCTGGCCTGTGGAGGGCAAATCTAGCACCAACAAAGGCTTTACACCCCAGACGAGTTGCAGTTGACGGGCTACGTCTACGTGGGGAGTAATTGCCAAAATCGGAGTTTTCGGGCGGAACTTGGAAACATTTCGGGCTGTAGCACCGGTTTTGGTCAGCGTCATGATGGCGGCTGCGTTCAACTGTTCGGCTATTTGGCTGACTGCTTGGCTGATGCCGTTGGTGATCGATCGACCAATATCTTCTACATTCCTAATATTGCCCTTAATTCCTTCGCGCTCCATCCGCACCGCAATTCTCGCCATTGTCGCTACCGCTTCGACGGGGAAACTGCCGACTGCTGTTTCATTGGAAAGCATCACCGCATCAGTTCCGTCGAGAATCGCATTCGCCACGTCGGAAATCTCGGCGCGGGTGGGACGGGGATTGTTCACCATGCTGTCGAGCATCTGGGTAGCGGTAATCACCGGAATTCCCATGCGGTTGGAAGTCGCAATCAGGCGCTTTTGCAAAATCGGCACGTCTTCGGCGGGCAGTTCTACTCCCAAATCGCCCCGGGCGACCATCACGCCGTTGCAAAGGGCCAGGATTTCCTCCATTTGCTCGATCGCCTCGTGCTTTTCGATCTTTGCGATCACCGGTACTTGCTTGCCCGCACTGGCTATCAGTTCTTTGATTTCGAGCATATCCTGGGGATTGCGGACAAAGCTCAGCGCTACCCAATCGACACCTTGGTCGAGCCCGAACATTAAGTCTTTGCGGTCTTTGTCAGTCAGCGCTTTAATTGACAAATAAACGCCGGGAAAGTTTACGCCTTTGTTGTTGGAAAGCGGGCCGCCGACAACGACGCGACAGTAGAGTTCGCGGGAATTGCGGTCTACTTTTTCGACGACCATTTCAACTTTTCCGTCATCCAGCAGAATGACGGCGCCTTCTGGAACTTCGTCTGCTAGGGGTTCGTAGGTGACGGAGGAAATCAGTTCGGTGCCTGGAACCGGGCGGCTGGTGAGAATGAATGGGTCGCCGTTTTTGACGACTATCGACCCTGTTTCAAAGCGCCCCAAGCGAATTTTCGGGCCTTGGAGGTCTTGGAGGATGGCTACTGGCTGGTTGAGTTCAAAGGATGTTTGCCGGATCAGGCGAATGCTGCGCTGGTGGTCTTCTTCTGTTCCGTGGGAAAAGTTGAGGCGCAAAGTTGTCGCACCGGCTTCTATCAGGTTGCGCAGCACTTGCGGATCGGAAGTGGCTGGGCCGATGGTGGCGACGATTTTGGTTCGGCGTAGGGCTTTTGGCGGTTGCATGAATTGAGATTGGGTGGCTGTAGGATTTATTGTTTAAATTTCGGCTAAGTTTTGGCTGTTCATTACGGTAAGCAATGACGCACCTGTTAATTCTTAAAAGTTTGTCGATCGTCCGTCACGGCGGGAATTGACCACACTCTAGAATATCTGACTTTATTACCGATCGATAATTTTTTCTGTGCGATCGGCTTTTCTTCAAAATAACTTTAGATTTAGGGCTTGACAAAGATCCAGATATGCTGGTTCGGATTGGGAATTAGTGGTTGCTTTTGCTTATGGGAATTGCTAAATGCGTATTATTTGACAAAACTTTACTATTTAGAGGCTTGTATCTTATACTACGCAAGGGTGAAATATTAAGGAGTGTTAACAAAGATGTCGGAGGCAGGACGGCCGCTGACAGTGCCGAGAGAGTTTCTAAGTCCTCCGGGTGACTTGAATCCGACGCTGCTGCTGTTTTTAAGTGCATTAGGGATTATTGTAATTTCTTACTGTGGTTTCTGGTTTTGGGAATGGCCCCAATGGTGCTGTTTTTCATTGAATGTGTTGGCTTTGCATATGGCTGGGACGGTGATTCACGATGCGTCTCACAATGCAGCCCATCGCGATCGCACGATGAATGCTATTTTGGGACACGGTAGCGCCCTGATGTTGGGTTTTGCATTTCCGGTGTTTACGCGGGTACATATGCAGCATCACGCCCATGTTAACGATCCTGAAAACGATCCAGACCATTATGTTTCGACTGGCGGGCCTTTGTGGTTGATTGCTGCGAGGTTTTTTTACCACGAGATTTTCTTTTTCAAGCGCAAGCTGTGGCGAAAAAATGAACTGTGGGAATGGTTTTTCAGCCGTTTGTTTGTAATTGCGATCGTCTATATCTCGATTCAATACGACCATTTAGGTTACGTGCTGAATTTTTGGTTTTCTCCAGCTTTGGTAGTGGGGTTGGCGTTGGGGTTATTTTTTGATTATTTGCCGCACCGTCCCTTTCACGAGCGCGATCGTTGGAAAAATGCCAGAATATATGCTAGTCCGATTCTAAATGTCTTAATTTTGGGGCAGAATTATCATCTGATTCATCACTTGTGGCCTTCAATTCCTTGGTACAATTACAAGCCAGCCTACGAAGCTGTGAAGCCGCTGTTAGATGAAAAAGGTTCGCCTCAAAGTTTGGGAATATTGCAAGGGAAAAAGGACTTTTGGAGTTTTATATATGACATCTTTTTAGGGATTAGGCTGCATCACAAGAAAGCGTCTGATTGATTAAAACCCGGTTTCATTGAGAAGCCGGGTTTTTTTGTAATTTATTGTTTTTGGGACTTGCGTATAAAAAACCCGGTTTCTGAACACCCGCGTCTAGTTTATGAAGGAGGTGGTTGAGACTAAGTTTTGCCGATCGCCCTTTTTGAGTTGTCAGGGCGATCGGCTTTCACAACCTCGGTCTACTTTTCCCCAGCCACCGCAACTGCTAAATTCCAATCCGGCCGCAAATTTTGAGCCCCCCGCAAATAAGGATGATAAATTTCAACGTGTGCCGGCCAATTAACGTGAATCAAAAACCGAATGCAGCGCGGCAAAGAACCCTCAACGTGCATTTGCTGCACATCCAATAAAGGAACATTACACCAGTGAGAACGTTCGCGGGCGATCGCGGCGGGAAACACAGCATCTAAATCGCGAGTAGCAGAAAACGTAGCACTAATAATTAAATCTGGATTTATATCATTTTTCCTTTCTAATTCATCTAATAACTCTTTCACCGCTTCTCGAATTGCTGCCACCGAATTATCGCTAGCAGTAGTCGCCCCACGAATCGCCCGCACTTGCCATTCCACGCAAATATTCTCCATGTTTTTGTTATTAGTCATTGGTCATTAGTCATTGGTTATTAGTGATTAGTCAGTAATAAGTAGTTATACTAAATTAGACTTAAATGCCCACTTTATTTCTTGGTCTGCCTAGGCCGACTTCGTTTGTGTCGTAGCGATTTCAATCGCCGAATCATCCAGCGGGTAACTAATGACTAATAACTGCTGACTAATGACTAATTTATTCAATCACGGGCGATACATCCACAGCGGCAAACCGCTAGTAGACATCTCAAAATCCAGCAAATTTTTGTAAGCCGAAAGTCCCGATATATCCAGACTACTCCCCAAGACGCGATTTAGGAAAGGTTTTGATTTTTCTAAAGTGCAGGTTTCGGTTTTTTCCGGGTCAAGCCCTGCGAGTTCGGCTGTCCATCGGCGAGCGTCCTCTTCTGTTCCGAGCCGATCGACCAAACCCAATTCTAAGGCTTGCTGGCCTGTAAAAACACGGCCGTCGGCAAAACTTTTCACCTTCTCAACAGTCAGTTTTCGGGCTTCGGCGACGGTTTCTACGAACTGCTGGTAGCTGGTATCGATTAAATCTTGCAGAATTTGCTGTTCTGGTTCAGTTAATTCGCGATCGAATGCCAAGATATCTTTATACGGGCCAGATTTAATCACCTGAAAAGAAACGCCTACCTTTTCTAATAGTCGTTCTAGATTATTGCCCCGGATAATCACGCCAATGCTACCGGTAATTGTACCCGGATTGGCAACAATATATTCGGCTCCCATGCCGATGTAAACTCCCCCAGAAGCCGAAATATTGCCAAAACTGGCAACAATTTTGACTTTTTCGCCCAAACGCTTCAGCGCGCTGTAGATTTCTTGGGAATCGCCGACAGTGCCGCCGGGAGAGTCTATCCGCAGCAGCAAAGCGGGAAATTTGCGTTCTTCAACGGTTTTGAGGGCTTCTAGAACTCGTTTACGGGTTTCTCCGGCAATGGCGCCGGTGACTTCGATGCGAGCAATTTGTTTGCGGTAACGGGGCTTGAATGGCCAAATCATGGGCAGTTTTCGGGCAATGTGAAATTTTATAGCTAACTTAGGACTTGCCCACGGGTAGTCAGAAACCGGGTTTTTTAGCGAATCTTTGCACTGCAACGAAATATTTTCGTAAAAAAACCCGGTTTCTCGGCCCCAATGCGTAAGTCCCATAAATTATAGTGTGCCTCATTCATCAGCGTAGAGGTTGTGCTTGTGTTTGCAACAGGCTTGCCCGTTCCTAATGCCCGATCGATGTTTGGGCGATCGCACTTAACCCCGCACCGATATATAATTGGAAAAATTGCTTAACAAAACTACATCATCCCCACGAGAGTCAATCTCATCAATCATCTGGAGTCCTACCATGCAGCTAAAACTTACCGATTCAAAACTGCCCTTCGCGCCGCTGTTGCTAATTGCGCCGTTTTTCCTGTGGGGAACCGCGATGGTAGCCATGAAAGGAGTCATGCCGCACACGACTCCGCTGTTTGTGGCTGTCGTGCGCTTGATACCTGCGGGTGCGTTGGTGCTCCTGGCGGCCGCATTCATGGGAAAAGCGCAGCCGCAGGGTTGGAAAGCTTGGCTGTGGATTTCGCTGTTTGCGCTAGTTGACGGCACTTTGTTTCAAGGCTTTTTAGCAGAAGGTTTGGCCAGAACCGGTGCGGGTTTGGGTTCGGTGATGATTGACTCTCAGCCGCTAGCTGTAGCGATTTTGTGTCTGTGGCTGTTTCAAGAACAAATTGGTTTTTGGGGCTGGTTGGGATTAGTTATCGGCGTGGCTGGAATTAGTTTAATTGGGTTGCCTGATGGCTTTATTTTGGGGCTGTTTCATCCTGAAAATATGCAGGTTTCTGCTGATATCGGAAAGTTGTTTGAGGGTGGAGAATGGTTGATGTTGTTGGCGGCGTTGTCGATGGCTGTCGGAACGGTTTTGGTGCGCTGGGTTTGTCGTTATGTTGACCCGGTGGTGGCGACTGGTTGGCACATGATTTTGGGCGGTTTGCCGTTGTTGGCAATGTCGGCTGCAACTGAATCTGAGCAATTTGTCAATATCGATTTTTCGGGATGGATGGCATTAGGTTATTCTACCGTGTTCGGAAGTGCGATCGCCTACGGTTTGTTCTTTTACTTTGCTTCCAGCGGCAGTCTCACCAGTTTGAGTTCTCTTACCTTTCTTACCCCAGTTTTCGCCTTATTGTTCGGCAATTTGTTTTTGGGCGAAGTGCTGAATCCGCTGCAATCAATGGGTGTTGGGCTGACTTTGGTGAGTATTTATTTAATCAATCAGCGGGATACTTTGGCTGAGAAGTTGGGGAAAGTGCAGGACACAGAAGCAAGTGCTGAGGATGAAGTCACAGGTTTATTAGAGTCATCTGAATTAAATTCTGTAGAGTTGCCGGTTCAGTTGCGGGTAAGCGAATTGGAATCGGAAGTTTAGCGCGTTCAGAAATTTAGGGAGAATTGGTTAGTTCTTGAATTAATTGATTTGGAGTTAAAATCCTAGGAGTAGTAACCGGAAAATCTCGCGGGTTGCGGGTAACAATGGCATCAATTAGATTGATGACAGCAGTGCTGTACTGAATCGC
>JANNOR010000193.1:0-16578 GCA_031399265.1 Cyanobacteria bacterium SOY_34_metabat_3
GTCGAACCAGGTTTAGCGTAGAGTCTTTGGGCTACTTCTTTCTGCACCAATAGCACGATCGCCTCGAAGGGTTTAGCAGCAGGAACAGAGATTGTCGACCTATGTAGCGAAAACATAGGTATGTAAAACACCTTCAATGAATAGTGGATGGGTGGCGAGAAACCGGGTTTTTTCCAGAATACTTCGCCACACCTCCCAGAAACTGCGAAAAACCCGGTTTCTTTGACTTGTGGGTAGTCAGAAATCGGGTTTTTTGCGAGAATACTTTGTTGTCATTAAACTATAAACGCTATAATTATCATAATCAAAAATAGGTAAAAACGATGTCAACAGTTGCTTTTGCAGATTTTAATGAATGGGCAAAACTAGACAAACTGCCAGCACACTTTGGTACTTTTACTTTATTTACACCTCTGTCATCCTTACTTACAAATATAAAAAATGGGCGGTCAAGTCTTTCATTTTTCAGTTGAGCTTCTAAATCTACTTATAGAGACTATTCCAAGGCTTTGTAAGAGTAAAAGGGATGTTCTAGTATTCTTTTCAAGTGCTGGGGTTAGTCAAAAATTCCTAGCAGATGTTAGTCGTAGGGTTGATCGAGATCGAAATAATATTAGTAAGTATGAGATTGCTAGAGACGTGATAATTCGGCTGAATCAGGCTGGGGATGTTGCACTTCGTGAAAGAAGAGAAATTATCAAGCGAGTTGTTGAGTTTAAAGATTTTTCTGGATGTTGGCCTGATGATCAAATACCAGCTATGGGTTTGGTAGCTAGAGTTAGAGAATTGAGAAATCATACAGACTCTTTTACAAAACAACAACAGTATTATGAATCTCAGCTTGAACAAGAGAGAAAAAAACGCCAACAAGACGAAGAAGCAAGAATTGAACAGCTTAAGCTAAAAACACAGAAACGTGAGCAGCTAAGGTCTCAGTTAAGTGCACTTTATCAAGAAACTAACGCTCAAAAACGAGGGAAGCAGTTAGAACCTATTTTAAATAGCCTCTTTGAGAGTGAGGGAATTTTAGTGAGAGAATCTTTCACTATAAAAGGTGAAAATAACGAAGGAGTAATTCAGCAAGTTGATGGAGCAATTGAGGTCAATAGTTGTCTTTACCTTGTTGAAATGAAATGGTGTCAAGAAGCATTAAGTCCTAAAGATGTAACACAGCATATGATGCGACTTTTTGCGAGGACTGATGTTCGTGGTATCTTTATTTCAGCATCCGGCTACACTGAGGCAGCGATTATTGATATCAAAGCAGCACTTAATCAAAAAATTATTGTCCTTTTTACTTTAAAGGAGCTTGTATTTCTATTGGAAAGAGAAAGCCCTTTTGAGTCTCTATTAAAGTCCAAGGTTGAAGCTATTCAGCTTGAAAGAAAGCTGTTGTATGACCCTTAGAATCAGGTTTATTACTTTTCTCTATTTGTTGTGCCGTTGTGTGAGATAATAATAAGTCACTGCATCGGACAGTTGTTTAACATTTCGAGCTTCGTTTCAGTTTGGTCAGCAGCCGATGATCTATGCTGTTATGTTACTAAATTATACCTAAAGTCCGATCGCCCTTTCGATTTTTTTTCAGAAGTTCGATCGCACTTCCGGGCTTTGTCGAGCGCCATTTCGATCCGGTTGTCAGCTATTATCGAGTCATAAAGACCGATCGCACTTCACAAAAAAAGTGCGCTCGCCTTTTCCCAACCTGCTTATTACGGTTGTTTCTGTTTTTCGGCTTGTTTAGCTTCAGCTTCAGACCATTTTTGGTATTTAGCGGTATTAGCCGCGATCATTTGACACATTTCTCTAGCTTTCTGTTCGGTGTCTTTTGCTAATTCCAAAATTTCTAGTAGTTCCTTGTCATCAAGTTCTTTTTGTGTCATTGCAAATTCTCCAAACGGGCTTTAACACTACGGACTCTTATTTTCGTTTCCAGCACTCGACCTAGCTCCATTGCCAAGTCTTCCCCTACTTCTTGTATTCTATTATTTGTCAGGACTTCAACTGCCGAGAGATACTCTATGCGTTCCTGAATCTGTGTTTTCGACGTGTTTGCGAAAAATATACAGGTGTTTAAAAATCCCGAAAGCTGAATCACCGTAAAATTGTTTGGAAAGCTCTCTAGGATAGCTCTACAAATATTTAGTCCCTCACCTGCTTCCTGCTCAATTTGAGTTAGCTCCTGCTTTATACGCTCAATTAGAACGGTTATTTCTGATGGAGTTGACATAGGATACTACTTACCATTGATTATAGTATTTGTCAAAAAAAGAAGCGACTTCAGCTTGAAAAAGCGCGATCGCTCTTCAATGAGACAGAAAGGGCGATCGCACTTTTTCAATTCGTGCGTTAGCGCAGCCCTCGAAGAGGATCGACCTCCACAATCATTCTTACCAGTAACGAGTTAAAATCCGAATCACCTCACCCGCTAGAGGCGAAGGTAAAGGCGGGTTCCATTCACCAACTTGTGCAAAACCCAAAACGTGCAGCAGATTAACGATGCTTTCTACCGCTTTGGGAACGCCGCAAATCAGCAAACGAATCGGTTTTTTGCCTTGAGGTACATCAGGAATTTCTTGCCGGAGCAGTTCGGGGACGGACTTGGGCTGTGATATCGTAGGGTTTGAATTACACGAATAGTGAATTGCGATCGCCCTTAAGTTTTCTAGGCCAGGGAGCGATCGCTTTTCCGTTTGTACATCCTGAGTCTAGTTCAATGGCTGCCATTTGTCAAGCGTTACGACAATTTAAATTGTCGTAACGGCAACTTAAGGGGGTTGTCAAGGTTGCAGAATGGTAACATCAGCTTGCAAAGTTATGACTAGCAGTTGAGCATCAGCAGTGATCCGTTGGAAATTGGCAGTTGTGATGGCCGAGCGTAATATCAGCAATAAAGAATTGGCTGTTTTAATTGGGATGCACCCCACTTCTGTGTCTAAAATCAAAACCCGTCGCCGACTCACCCGAATCGACGAAGCAACCCTTAGCGCTTTGTGCAGAGCACTGAAATGTCAGCCGGGGGATTTAATGGTTTATGAGGAGGACGAGCCCGATCGCGAAA
This sequence comes from Cyanobacteria bacterium SOY_34_metabat_3, assembly GCA_031399265.1. Lineage (GTDB taxonomy): Bacteria > Cyanobacteriota > Cyanobacteriia > Cyanobacteriales > Microcoleaceae > Microcoleus. Next base: position 3,062 of record JANNOR010000193.1, read on the forward strand.
AATGACATAGTGAATACACTACCTATTACTTACTCTTCGCCAGATGAATGTCTAATTCGTGCTTTAGGGCGATCGGTCAAATTCACCAACCTGTTTTTGACCAAGCGAGCTCATTGCCAAAACTAAAACACTTAAAGTAATCCCCAAAACCGCATAACTCGGCAGTGAAAAAACAGTGATTTTCAACAAATAAGGCAATTCCCCACCCTTCCAGTTCCAGCGCTTTCCCAAAAACACTAACAACCCACCATGAATCACTGCCGTTTGCAACAAAATACAGCCAACTCCCAATAACCAAACAGACATTCTTTTGCCAGAAAAGACACAATATTTAATCTGAAAATACAAATCGTTCAGCAGAAAAACTACCGCCGGCGCTAACATCACCGAACTGGTTGGCTGAGAATAGTTAATCGCAATACTCAAACAGGAAACTAACACCATTTCCGGTAAATAAATATTTTTAGACCAAGCAGTGCGAGATTGTTTCCGGTAAAAATACCAACTAACTAAACCAACTAATACTAGAATAATTAAATCAGAAAATAGCTTTGCCACAAATGGACTATCGGGGAAAAATCTCGGCCCCACAACTCTTAAATCGATGCGACTCATCGAAATATAAGGATTATTCGATGGATCGTTTAGCCAGAGGGGAAATCCACCAATAGCATCCTGTAAAAAGCCTGTTAAGGAATTACCCGATATTGCCAAACCGAATAGTGCTAGAGAAATTGCCGTAATTATTGATATACAAACTAGATAAAACCGTTTTTTTATCAAAAAATAAGGAATAAATAATATAACTAAGGTTGGTTTAAATAGGGCAATTCCCAATAAAATTCCTGCGGGTAAATCCCGATCATTTCGAGCTAAGATAAACATCCACAACAGCAGCACAGCAATAAAAATCGCCACATTACCAACTTGCAGATCGAAGACAAAACCGTACAGAAACGCCACTGATATACTGCAAATCATTTTGAAAGCTCGCGACTGCGGCTCCAGCAGGATATTCGCTCCCCATAAAACAAAGCCTGTGGCGATAAGGTGCAGCACAGTCCAGATTGTGAATGCAGTCTTGATTGGAAAATAACCCAGAAACCAGATGACAGGAATGATATTAGGTGGATAAACAAAAGATGGAATTAACCCACACACCTTGGTGATGCTACAGAAACCTTTGTTAAATACCTCGACATTAAACGGACTCAAATGCTGATGGGCTAATTTACTCGCTACATAAAACCACTTAAAATCCCAGTAAGGAGGATCGGGCCGATGAGTTAAATCGTAAACCAGCCAACCGGCATAACAAAGAAATCTGGTGATAGTCAATACAAGAATTGCGTGGCAAATAAAGTTGACTATAGGTTGAGAAAAAAAATGACTTAACTTTTTAATTGCAGGATGTTTTAAAAATAAAGAATTTTGCCATGAGATTTTGTCGCCATCTAATCGCCAATTACGATTTAGAAATAAAGCGATTGTAATGATAATAAGCAGATTCCATAATCCAAAACTAATCATAGAAAATATTCTCAACTAAAAGTCAGCATTTGAACCTACAATATAAACTCCTAATCTCCATCTCTACCTAACTCTCTTTTCCCTCTTCTCTCTGCGTTCTCTGCGCCCTCTGCGGTTAATAAAAAAAAATCTCAGTCTCACACCCAGCCATCTGCGTTACCCTAGTTAACTAAAGCTCTTCCCAACAAAATTCATGCTTGCCCGCATCCAAGAACTAGCAACTACCCTCGCCCCCCGCTTGATCGAAATTCGCCGCCACATCCACTCGCACCCCGAACTCAGCGGCCAAGAACACCAAACCGCCGCCTACGTAGCCGGAGTTCTCGCTTCCAGTGGAGTTCGCGCCACCGAAGGAATCGGCAAAACCGGCGTCATCGGCGAACTCAAAGGTAACAGCAACGAGTCGCGGTGGTTAGCAATTCGCACCGATATGGACGCTTTACCGATTCAAGAACGGACAAACTTAGAATTTGCCTCGAAAAACCAAGGAGTGATGCACGCCTGCGGCCACGACATTCACACCACAGTCGGTTTGGGCGCAGCGATGATATTAGCTCAATTAGAAAAACTATCGGGTAACGTCCGCTTTTTGTTTCAGCCGGCGGAGGAGATAGCCCAAGGCGCGCGCTGGATGATTGCAGATGGGGCGATGCAAGATGTTGATGGCATCCTCGGAGTGCACGTTTTTCCGACGATTCCTGGCGGTTGCGTGGGAATTCGTCACGGGGCACTGACTGCTGCGGCAGATGACCTAGAACTCATTGTGATGGGCGAATCTGGCCACGGCGCGCGCCCCCACGAGGCGATCGACGCAATTTGGATCGCTTCTCAAATTATTACTACTTTGCAGCAGGCGATTAGCCGCACGCAGAATCCTTTGAGGCCTGTGGTTTTGACGATCGGGCAAATTAGCGGCGGACGAGCACCAAATGTGATTGCCGATCGAGTAAAATTGCTGGGCACAGTGCGATCGCTCCATCCAGAAACCCACGAAAAACTGCCGGCTTGGATCGAACAAATTGTCGCCAGCGTTTGTCAGACTTACGGCGCCAAATATGAACTCAACTATAAACGGGGAGTACCGGGAGTGCAAAACGATCCAAAACTTACCCAATTACTAGAAGCGGCGGCTTTAGAAGCTTTAGGTCGATCGCGCGTTCAAATTTTAGCAGAACCATCCCTCGGCGCGGAAGATTTTTCGATGTATCTAGAACACGCACCGGGAACCATGTTTCGCTTGGGAGTGGGATTGAAAGACAAACCGAATTATCCCCTCCACCACCCGCAATTTGAGGTTGATGAAGCTGCGATAATTACTGGTGTTGTCACTTTGGCCTATGCTGCTTGTCAATATTGGAAACAGCATTAAGATCTCAGATAGAGTGCTGACTGGATTGTATACTTAACCGTGCTAGTCCTGGATATACTATTAGCCTGAAAAAACTGGTTTTTCGCGATCGTCATAAACCTAAAATGACACAATCACTTTAAGAAACCAGCTTTTTCTGTCCAGGAATATCAGCTTTAACTCTAAGTTTGTTAAGTATGGAAGATTACCAAGCCGCTTTTCTAGAACGTCACTTTGATACCGAAGCACTAGACCAATCTAAAAGGAAAGTGGCAGCTATGCACTTCGGTGGTGTAACCATCGAGTGTTTACTAAAATCAATGATTTTTGCATCTTTACCAAAGGGTGCAACTCAGGAATGGAAGACAGACTCAAATAATCCTGGACATACTATTACTAATCCTGGACATAGCTACATAGAGGCATTAAAACGACATAATAGACTTAGATCTAAAATTGATAATTTTCCTGAAGTGCGAAAATGGCTGGATGAAGTAGAAAATCCCACAAGCCAACATTTTATAAATATGCGCTATTCTGGCATTGAGCCTGATGATGAAAGTTACAAACGCTGGTTAAACGCATATCAGAGTCTCAAAAGATGGTTACAGAAACAAGCTACTCAGCTTTAAGGGGGTTTAAAATGCAGGAAAATTGGCAAAGTTTGCTCAAGCAGGATATTAACAACCAATATGTGCAGAATCCACAAAAAGAATGGGTTGACCTAAATATTTCTACATCAGGATTGTTAAATTTGACAATTATAAGCGATCGCTTTGTCAGTTTATCTATGCCTCAGCGCAAGGAGGAAATCTCAACCTTACTCCAATCTCATGTGCCTCATTTATCTCCTGGGTTTCTCTCCCTATATACACTTCAAGAAGCCGAATCACTTGATTTTTCACGGCCACAGGTTTTGAATGCAGCCTCAGTAAACACTTGGCAAGATTTAGCTATCCAAGCAGCCAATCCGCAAAATCAAACCCAACTACCCCAGCCCGAACTCCGTATACCCAGAACAGTAACATTTTATTCATTCAAAGGAGGAGTAGGTCGAACTACCGCATTAACTCATGTTGCTTCAATTTTAGCAACGCGGGGTCTAAAAGTTGTAGCTGTTGATTTAGATTTAGAAGCACCTGGATTGAGTACAGCATTCAACCTCACTCCACAACCAAAGTATGGAATTGTTGACTATTTTTATGAGCGTTCCTACTTGCCAGAAGGATTAGAACCCAGGATTTCAATTGCCGAAATATTTGGTGAAGTGAGAGTCCAAAATGCGACAGGGAGATTGTTTGTTGTTCCTGCTGGCTGTTTAAGTCTTGATTATATTTCTAAAGTTGACGATCTCCATGCTACTACTGTTGTCGATGGAAATCAAAGTCTTTGGTCGGTTTTCAAACGAGAAATTCAAGAACAATTAAAGCCTGATATTCTGTTGGTTGATTCCAGAACAGGAATCAACCAGTGGGGAGCTTTATCATTGATTCAAGCTGCTGATGAAGCAATAATTTTTCTTTTTCCTAATGAACAAAATAAGCAGGGAATTGAATTACTCTTGCAATCTCTTCAGAGTTTAAAAAATATATCAATTAATTTTGTGTTTTCTCCCGTGCCTGATATTACTAAAACTGGTTTATCCAAAGTGAAAAATATTTGGGATTCATTGCAGAAAAAAATAAAGACAGTAACAAATGAAAATTATGAATTAGAAGCAGATGAAGATGAGTCAGATTTAGACAACGATCAAGCCTTAATAGAAGATATTTTAGTCATTCCTTACCTTGTGCCAATTGCTTTAGCTGACAGCTATCCTGTACCAGGAATGCAAGATTACTACACAAAAATCGCCAACTTGATTGATGAAAAAACTGATGAATTAAAACGGAGCAATGTTTTAAATATAGAGCAGCGATGGAAGATTATTGAAAGTCTGAAATTTCCCGAAGTAAATGCCGCCGATCAGAGACAAGATTTGAGCCTACTATTTCAGCGTACAACTGATTTTGAAAGATTTTTAGACGATGAAACCTGGCTAATTAGAGGACGAAAAGGAACTGGTAAAACTGCCCTATATTGGCTTTTTCTAAAACACAAAAATGTTGCCGAAAAAATAGCACCTGGACGCTTGGATAATACTAAAGTTTTGTCAGCACATGGTACATTTCAGGCAAGTCGTCCATCCCGTACCGAGTTTCAAATTATCCATCAAACTTTGCAGCAAAAGGGTTGCCCTTGGGAAGATTTATGGAGGGCTTATTTACTACTTAGATGTTATCAGGAAAATTTATTGAAATTTCCTAGACTTGCAAAATATAAAGAATTGACAAAAACCATTAAAAATTTACCTAAAGAAAGATGGCAGTCTGAAAATACTGAAGCTTTGTTACAATTATCTACTAACTCTCAACTACGCCTCATAGTCAAAGATGCCGTAAACATTCTTCTTAATGAACAAGCCAAAAATAATAATCAAAAACTGTGGTTTCTTTACGATGATTTAGATGAAGATTTTCCCGAAGCAGGAGAAGTAAGACACCAAGCACTAACTGGATTATTTCAATTGGTTCAGTCTTGTAATGCCGAAAGATTAACAGAACTTAGATTTAAAATTTTCTTGAGAGAAGATATATGGAACCGTTTGATTTTTGATAACAAAAGTCATTTTACTGGACGGGATATTATTTTACAGTGGACTAGGATTGACTTTCTACGGTTAGCATTTCGTCAAGCAACACAATCTAAAGAGTTCAAAAATTTGGTTGATAAATTTTCTCCTATTGAAAGTATCGATCAAGCTAGTGAAAATGCGATTAATAAAGCCTTAGAAATACTTTGGGGAAGTCGTCGCAGGAGAGGGGAAAAAGCTAAATATGTATCCAGATGGGTCTATGAAAAATTAACAGACTCAACTGGTACTACTTTTCCTAGAAGTTTAAGCATATTACTAGAAGGAGCAAAAGAGCAAGAATTAAGCTATGAAGGGAAACCAATTCAACCACCCACTGACCGTTTATTGCGAAGTCAATCTTTAGAAAGCGGATTGAAGAAAGCATCGGAAAAACGCTGTGAAGAAATTCAAGAAGAATATCCTAATTTGACTATTTTTTTTGATTCTCTTAAGGGACAATCAGCCATTTTAAAAAAAGAACAATTGCAAGAAATATGGCAGAATTCAGCACTTGATATTCGAGAAAATTTTGAAGAATTTGCTTCTTTTTTGGGTGAAATAGGCATTATTGAATGGCGCGAAAAAGATCAACGCTATAAATTCGCAGATATATATGTGTATGGATTTAAGATGGATCGCAGAGGCACAGTATAGAAAGTTATCAAATCAAGTAGTCAAAGGGTACGAGAAAAATATTCCCGTCCAGAAACAGTAAGGAATTGCCACCGCTGCGGATACGGCATAAGCTGTTCCGCATCTAAATAGTATCTTTTGTGCGGGCGAGACGCCCACCCCACAAGAACTTTATTAAATTTGACTATACAGTTTAAATGCATAATAGCTTACCAGTGTCCCTACAGGCTATCGTAGTGACCTGAATAATGCTGATGAAAGTGAGAAACGGGTTTGTGATGGGATTAGCGATGGGAAATGATTAGTGCCTAAAGGTTGGATAGTTTCAGGGCTTCTCATGGGAGGCTAGAAACCGGGTTTCTACGAAATTTTGCGTTTAGTAGCGAGAAATCTACGAAGAAACCGGGTTTCTGAGGACACAACTATTTTGCAAGGTGCGTCGCTGCTTGAAAAGTCGCTCTTGTTTAGGGATTTATCGCAGGCGACACACCCTACGGCTGACCTATCTTCGGCAATTTCGCTCTACCAGCCACCAAATGTGCTAACGTACGATCGCAAATCCCAAAATTTCCACTATCGGGAGATAGATAACCGTGTTCCCTCAAGCACCTCCAACTCCCAATTACAAATGGTTTAGCTGCATTTCTAGCACTGTTTTCATGGCATTGTGTCTGTTGCCCCTTTCCACTGCTGCGGGATACGCCCAAACTCCCCAAAATAGAGTCATCAAAATTGGCGTGGTGCAGCGGTTTGGCACCAAAGCAACCGACAAGCTGACGCTGAAAGCATTACCGGGTGACAGCTTAACTTTGAGTTACAAAACTCCTCAAGGTACAGAAACCAAAACGGCGGCTAGCATCAAGCTAGAAATAGCTAATAAACCTCTGGAAGCGCCATTAGTAGAAGAACGAGTTGTTCTGAGCTCCCACCGCAGTTTCGAGAGTGCAGAAGATAGTGCCAATCAGTGGCGCGCTAAGGGCATTGATGTAGAAATTGCTCAACCTTTGCGCTGGCAAGTTTGGGCAAAAAGAGATACTTATAACTCTCCTTTGGTGCGGCGCTGGCTGTTGCAAAGTTTGCAAGCTCAAGGTAATAAAACTGCTTTTTTGGATTCCAAAGTTTTTAAACAAGTACCCCAAGCATTTTGGGTTTTAAATGGCTTTCGTTTCAACCGCAATGAGTTGGATGTGAAGGCGGGGAAAAATGTAATTGAGATATTGAAACAAACTACTCAAGAGGCGACAGCTATCGAACCAGAAAAAGCCATTCAAGAAACTCGCCGTTACGGCGGCAGTTTGCGCCTACAAAAAAATGCTTACGGCACTTATACTTTGGTCAATAATGTGCTGACGGAAACTTATTTGCGGGGTGTGGTTCCTCACGAAATTGGGGCTTTTTCGCCCTACGCTTCGATTGTTGCTCAAACTATTTTGGCGAGGACTTACGCCTTGAGAAATTTGCGCCGGTTTGCTGTGGATAATTATGAGTTGTGCGCTGATGTTAATTGCCAAGTTTATAAGGGTTTGGCAGAAGTTTACCCGCAAACTGATAAGGCGATCGCCCAAACGAGCGGTTTGGTTCTAACTTACGAAAATCAGCTAGTGGACGCGCTCTATTCGGCGTCTAGCGGCGGTGTGACAGCACGTTTTGGCGATGTGTGGCACGGCCCGGAACGTCCGTATTTGCGATCGATCGTCGATTCTCCCAAGAACGTCTGGGATTTGACAAAACAGAGCTTGTCTGACGAAACCAACTTCCGCCGCTTCATGACTCTGAAAACAGGGTTTAATGAGGAAAAAGAAGAAACTTTCCGTTGGCGCGAACAAGCTTCTATGACTGCGATTGGTGGATTTCTCAAACAGTATCTTCAGAAGAAACAGCACCCGCTGGCTAATTTTAAAACTGTCACTCAGGTGGAAGTGGTGGAAAGGTCGCCCGCAGGTCGAGTTTTGCAAATGAAGGTACAAACTGATTTGGGCCCTATCGATATCGATAAAGATGAAATTCGGAATGCTTTTTACCCGCCGATTAGCACGCTTTTTTACTTAGAACCGATTTACAATGCTGATAAAAGTTTGAACGGTTATGCTTTTGTCGGAGGCGGTTTCGGACACGGGGTGGGAATGAGTCAAACTGGTTCTTACAATTTAGCTAATTTGGGCTGGAATGGCGATCGAATTCTGGGCTTTTATTTTCCCGGTACCCAGGTTGTGCCCCTCAGTGATTCGATTACATTTTGGCGCGAGTAGCATCAGATTCGCCATAAGATTCGGCGGTTGAAACCGCGTCTACACAAACAAAACCCGCCTCCGCGGGTTGAAGAGTGGCCGGTTAAAATTACGTTATCTTCTTTCTTGAGTCCGCGGAGGCGGACATCGTTTGTATAGACGCGGTTTCTAACCGCCGTCTGCTGCGGACATTTTTTGTATAGAGGCGATTTCAACCGTACGTCGGATCTTTATCGCCGTCTTTCAATATAACAACCCGGTTTCTTAACGTAATTGAGCTATTTCAGCTTAATTGCGAAAACCAGAAACCGGGTTATTTAGCGCATCGCGCCCAGAATCCTTTCTTAGTAGAGGGATTCTTCTTGGTGAGTTTCGATCGTACAATCAGACTTAGGATAGGCGACGCAGGTCAGAACGAATCCGGCCTCGATTTGGTCGTCATCTAAGAAAGATTGGTCAGATTGGTCGATTTCGCCTGCTGTGATTTTGCCGGCACAGGTGGAGCAAGCTCCAGCGCGGCAAGAGTAGGGGAGGTCGAGTCCTGCTTCTTCGGCAGCATCAAGAATGTAAGTATCATCATCAACGTCAATGGTCTGGTTAATTCCTTCGGCTTCGCTGATGAGGGTAACTTTGTAAGTCGCCATGCACTATTTCCTCTCAAAAATTCAACTAAATTGATAATTTTTCCTAATGAAACCTTCAAGGCTGTATTAGCTCTGAGGTTAGGTCTTAGGTTCGTTCCCTCTATGATAGTAGGGGATAGAAGCAAGGTTGCAACACTCATTTACAAAAAATTTGAATGGGATTAGTTATAACTTTTTCTAATTTCATCTTGATTGCTTATACCTATGTCAGAATCTGCCGTGCGATACTGTTGCGGCAAGACTTACGCAAAATAACCGGGTTTCTCTTGAAAATGCTGTTTTGAGCCGCACAGCTCAAAAACCCGGTTTTACGCAAAATAACCGAGTTTCTCTTAAAAATCCTGTTTTGAGCCGCACAGCTCAAAAACCCGGTTTTTAGTATGCGGTGTGTCGATCGACTTTCAGAGAACACGGCAGTGCCGTGTCCCTACTTGCTTGAGCTTGTCCCTGCAGCTTAAAATCGGGGCGATGAAACCCTATATCCTTTACCGCAAGTCGGTAACTGGTTAAAATTTAAAGTCTAAAATCTAAAATCCTATGACTCAAATTAATACTGGCTTTGGTTTTTCGGTGAATGTTCCAATTCGCGTCGGGATTGTGGGGACTGGTTTTGCGGCTAAGTTGAGGGCCGAGATGCTGGTAGCTGATGCGAGAGCTCAGTTGGTGACAGTTTCTGGCCATAACCCAGACAAGACGGAAGCGTTTTGTCAAACATTCGGGGCTCAGGCTGCGGTTTCTTGGCGCAAGTTGGTGGAAAGGGACGATTTGGATTTGGTGATTGTCTGTACGGTGAATCGGGATCACGGGGCGATCGTCCTGGCGGCGCTGGAAAACGACAAGCACGTTGTGGTCGAATATCCTCTATCTTTAGATGTATCTGAGGCGGCAAGGGCGATCGAGCTTGCGGCCCAAAAGCAAAAACTCCTCCACATCGAACACATCGAACTCCTAGGCGGCTTGCATCAAGCCATCAAAACATCATTACCCTTAATTGGCAAAGTTTTTTATACCCGCTACGTTACTATTACATCTGTGCATTCAGTCCAGGAGCGGTGGACTTATCAACATTCGTTATTTGGGTTTCCGTTGATTGGTGCAATTTCTCGACTGCACCGATTTACCGATTTGTTTGGAGAAGTGACAAGCGTTAACTGTCAAACTCAATTTTGGGACACTAAACCAGATTTTTACAAAGCTTGTTTGTGCAACGCGCAGTTGCGGTTTGCTAATGGAGTTTTTGCGGAAGCTGTTTATGGCAAAGGCGACACATTTTGGCAATCTGAAAACGTTTTTACAATTTACGGGGAAGCAGGAACGCTAGTTTTTACTCCAGAATCCGGTCAATTAATTCAGGGAGACAATAGGCAAACTATCGAAGTGGGAACGCGGCGCGGTTTGTTTGCTAAAGATATGGATATGGTTTTGGATTGTTTGTTAAATGGTACACCTTTGTATGTGAATAATGCCAGTAGTCTGTACGCTTTGAAGGTGGCGGATGCTGCAAGGCGATCGAGCGAAACTAGGCAAAATGTAGCCTTGAACAATTCATAAACAAAGCCGCAGTTGTAGGGTGCGCACTGCGCACCTATTTTAATTTAACTGTGTAATACTGATATATCGAGGTTGACTTTTTAGGCGATCGATCCAAGCTTGAATTGCCGGAAATCTGGTTAAATCAAATCCGCCTTCGCCCGCAACGTGAGTGTAAGCAAATAAACCGATGTCAGCAATCGTATAGCGATCACCCACAAAAAAGTCATTTTTTTCTAAATGCCGTTCCATCATGCCCAAAGCAGCGTAACCTGGTGCTTGTTTTTGTTGGAGTGCTTCTCGATATTCCTCAGCTTTTCCTGTCATGTACCAAAAGCGAGAAGTCGCAATAAAAGGTTCGTGGCTGTACTGTTCAAAAAACAACCACTGCATGACTTGAGCGCGTTCAAATTTATCAGTAGGGAAAAACTCTGTTCCTTCGCTCAAATAAAACATAATTGCATTTGATTCAAATATCAATTTATCCGGTTCTATTTCTAATACCGGAATCCGCCCGTTAGGATTTTTTAGCAAAAATTCGGGAGTTCGACTTTCTCCTTTGAGAATGTCTATTTCGAGCCGTTGGAAGGGAATATTCAGTTGAGTTAAGAGCAAGCGGACTTTGTAGCAATTCCCAGACGGAGAATATTCGTAAAGTTTAAACATATTTTTTTTACCGCAGAGAACACAGAGAGCGCAGAGTTAAGAAAGAGACAAGTTTACAGATTATTGTAGTATTGGCGGGTAAGAGCAGAATTGCTACTTTCAGAAGTAATATGGTTAAGGTGTAACCCAGAGCGCCCAAATTCATCAAGATTGGAGACTATATGAAATTAGACTGGAAAGATTCTCACTTAAGTTCGGAAAATATCGGCTTAATTTACGGCTTTTTAGGCGTAGTTGGATTTAGTTTGACACTACCGGCGACTAGAGCTGCTGTGCTTGATTTAGACCCGATGTTTGTAGGTTTGGGACGCGGATTAGTAGCAGCTATACTCGCAGCATTTACTTTGTGGTTCACGCATCAACCGATTCCCTCAAAACAGCAATTGCAGAGTTTATTAGTTGTCGGATTGGGAGTGGTTTTGGGATTTCCGATACTATCGGCTTGGGCGATGCAGCAAGTACCCGCCGCCCACGGTGCTGTGGTGTTGGGATTGTTGCCTTTGGCTACAGCGATAGCGGGGGTTGTCCGAGCTGGCGATCGCCCTGACATCACTTTTTGGATTGCTAGCATTGTCGGTAGTGCAACCGTTGTCGTTTTTGGAATTATTAGCGGTGCTGGACACCTTCAGCTCGCGGATTTAGCATTGTTTGGGGCGGGAATTGCGGCTGCTATTTCCTATGCTGAAGGGGGACAGTTGGCTAAGACTTTGGGTGGGTGGCAAGTTATTAGTTGGGCCTTGGTAATTGTCGCTCCTTTCGAGGTTTTGCCCACAATATTTGTTGTATTAAAACATGGGTTGATAGCTTCACCTACTGCCTGGTTGGGTTTTGCTTATGTGAGTATTTTTAGTCAATTTATCGCATTTTTTGCCTGGTATCACGGGATGGCGCTTGGCGGAGTTGCACGGGTAGGTCAAATTCAGTTGTTGCAACCATTTTTGACGCTCCTGGCTTCGGCTATTTTGCTTGGTGAGACTCTGGAGCCGATCGCCCTAGTGACAGCCTGCTTAGTCGTAGCGAGCGTAGCTGTGGGTAAAAAAGCATCAATTAAGCGGGCAGAAGATTTGTAAGGCGATCGACTCTATCTAATGATAGATGTAAAGCTGGGACTATTTATATTAAATACAACCAATTAACTAAAGCTTTAGGAAAATAGTAATGTTAGATATTGATGAAATGAGTTCAAAAGAAATACACGAACTCTTGCACAAAGTAGGATACGGTCATCTGGGCTGCATCCACGAAGGCAAGCCCTACGTGATCCCAATGAATTATTATCTCGAAGCAGAGGACATTTACCTGTTTACCACGATCGGCATGAAGACTCACGATCTTGATGCAAATCCCGAAATTTGTTTGCAGGTTGAAGAAATACAGGAGCCGCTTCATTGGCGCAGTGTTATTGTCAATGGTCGAGCTTTGCGCGTGACTGAGCAAGCAGATATCGATCGGGTAATGCACCTCGTCAAAGAGCGCAATCCCATGCTCTCACCTGCGATTAATCGCACCTGGATCGATAGTCAGGGACGTTCCGAGGCGATCGCCATTTACCGCATCCACGAGACTGAAATCAGCGGGCGCACGACAGATGGAGTCAGCAGTAAGAACCCATAGGAGCACTCTTGTCAACCGTGCAACTGCGAACTTATGAGGCAACTTGTTGATTTTTTATGGCACCTCATTCACCTGTTTGGACACTATCGACTCAGCAAGTCTACGAAACTCTTTCAACTTCAGAAAAGGGACTTTCAGAAGCAGAAACAGCAATCAGAATCAAGCATTACGGGTTTAATGAACTGCCCGAACCAGCGAAGCGATCGCTATTACTCCGCTTCACGGATCAGTTGACCCATTTCATGGCACTTTTGCTCTGGGTTGCAGGTGCGCTGGCTTTTGTGTCCGGTACACCAGAACTCGGCTGGGCAGTCTGGGCTGTGATCTGGATTAATGCTGGTTTCAGTTTTTGGCAAGAATTCCAGGCAGAACAAGCGTTAACAGCACTCAATAAAATGTTGCCCGCCCGCGCTAAAGTCTATCGAGATGGGAAGCTAGGTGAGATTCCTGTCAGGGAGATGGTTCCGGGAGATGTCATGCAATTGGAAGAAGGCGATCGCATCTCTGCTGATGCCAGACTGGTTTCGGCTCAGTCTTGTTATGTCGATGTCTCGGTGCTGACTGGAGAATCGCTGCCGGTTGCCCGATCGGCGGAACCTGTAGCCACTGAAAAGATGCGTCCCTCGGAAGCAAGCAATCTGGTTTTTGCT
>JANNOR010000196.1:0-19253 GCA_031399265.1 Cyanobacteria bacterium SOY_34_metabat_3
CACCTGTCCCAACGCGCGCTCGGCGTTCGCTCAACAACAATCAAATCAGCGACATCAAACCGCTAGCATCTTTGACTAAACTGACTCAGCTCACCCTCGACTTCAATAAAATTAACGACATCAAACCGCTAGCATCCTTGACGAACCTGACTCAGCTCACCCTCGGAGAAAATCCGATCGCTCCCAAAACTTGCCCTCTCAAGCGAGAGTCTATCTGTCGCTGGTAACTCTGAAATTAACTGCTAAAACTTGACAGTTTCTGTACGACATAAAAACCCGGTTTCTTCAAGAAACCGGGTTTCTGAACACCCAAAATTACTAATTGCAGTAATTACAAATTCGATTAGTTAGGCGGATCGAATCGGTTTACCGAGAGAGCAACACCGATCATCGGTAGCGCTACACCAAAACAAATCAGCCACTGATCCAAGTTCATCGGAGCCGTCCCAAATATTTGATTGATAAACGGAGAATTAGCAAAGATCAATTGCAAAATCATTGCCAGGACAATTCCCACAGCGAGGGCGGGAGCACCGCTAACTTCTTCCTTAGAACCGCTAAATTTAGCAATCAAAGAAGGCAACAACTGGCTGAGACTCAAGAGGTAAAAGATTCTCCCCATTACCAAAGCTTGAATAGCCATCGTGCGGGCGAGTTCGATCGTTCCCCACTCAGCTTGGCGCACCCATTCAAACATTCCGAAAATCAAAGTCCAGTTGTAAAGAGAAATGGCGATGATTCGCTTGATCCGATTTGCAGTCAGCAAAGGTTCGTTTGCCGATCGCGGTTGTTGCTGCATGACTCCCGGTGACTTAGGCTCAAAAGCCAGCGGTACAGTCATCGTGATCGAGTTGAGCATATTCAGCCAGAGAATTTGCAGCGACAAAATCGGCAATTCCCGGCCCAGGAGCGTGCTGAGCAAAATTGTCATCGATTCTCCGCCGTTGACTGGGAGAATGAAGCTAATTGCTTTGAGCAGATTTTTGTAAACCGATCGCCCTTCTTCGATCGCACATTCGATCGACGCAAAATTATCATCGGTGAGGATCATGTCGGCGGCTTCCTTAGAAACCTCCGTACCGCTACCCATCGCAATCCCGATATCCGCTTGTTTAAGAGCGGGCGCATCGTTAACGCCATCTCCCGTCATCGCCACAATTTCGCCTTGAAGTTGCAAAGCTTCTACCAGGCGGAGTTTTTGTTCTGGGGCGACGCGGGCAAAAACTGAACCAGCTTCTACGGCTTCGGCGAGTTCAGTCTTGCTCATTTCCGCGAGTTGAGCACCTGTGTAGGCGACAAGTTCCCTGTGGTGCTTGGTTTTGCGGAATCCCATGCGACGGGCGATCGCCTTGGCTGTAGCGATGTGGTCGCCGGTAATCATTTTGACTTGGATGCCGGCGGTTTGACAAGCTTGGACGGCGGCTATAGCCTCAGCCCTCGGCGGGTCAATCATCCCCTGTAGTCCCAAGAAAACTAGCCCCGATTCCAAATCCGAGTGATCTACAGAATTTTGACTTTCGGGTACGGGCTTTTTCGCTAAAGCCAAGACGCGCAAACCTTGCTGCGCCATTTCATCGACTTGGTGGTGAATTGACTCGCGATCGGCCGGTACCGAATTTCCTTCAGTATCGAGACTCGAACCGCAGCGGCTCAGAATTGATTCTACCGAACCTTTGGCGTACAAAATTTTGCCACCAGTGGGAGTTTTGTGAAGCGTTGCCATGTATTGAAACTGCGATTCAAACGGAATTGAATCCAGTCGCGGCATGGATTTTTCCAAAACTTGCTGGCTCAATTCAGCTTTTTTCGCAGCAGCAATTAACGCTCCTTCTGTCGGATCTCCAATGACAATCCAATTATCATCTTTAAATTCCAGGTGAGTGTCGTTGCAAATCAGTCCGGCTTGCAAACATTCTTGCAAAGTTGGAGATTGACTGACACTAATTGGCAGTTGATTGAGCTGAATTTCCCCTTCAGGGCTGTATCCCGTACCCGTAACCGAGTAGGATTCGCCGCCAGAATAGATTTCTTGCACCGTCATCTGGTTTTCAGTCAAAGTTCCGGTTTTGTCGGAACAGACGACTGTAGCGCCGCCGAGGGTCTCTACTGCGGGCAATTTGCGGACGATCGCGTGACGAGTTGCCATCCGAGAAACACCCACCGCTAGGGTAACGGTGATGACAGCGGGTAAGCCTTCGGGAATTGCACCGACAATCAGGGCGACGGCGGGTTCCACGGCTTCTTTAAAAGCTGAAACTCCTTCTGGAACAGGTCTTCCGAGTCTGACTGCGAAGGTCAAGGTTGCCATTCCCAACACGAATAACAGCCAGTTTTGACTGAATTCGTTAAATTTGCGGGTTAAGGGCGTGGTGAGGTCGATGTGCCGATCGAGTAGTTGGGAGATTTTGCCGGTTTCGGTTTTATTGGCGATCGCAATTACGATACCGCTACCTTGCCCAAAAGTGACAAAACTGCCGGCATAGGCCATGTTATCCCGTTCTGCGAGGGGCGTTTCTTGCGGCAGCACCAAGTCTCCCGATTGTCCTAATTCTTTTTCGACAGCAACGGATTCGCCTGTAAGTCCCGATTCGTCGATTTGCAAGTCGCGCACTTTAACTAAGCGCAAGTCTGCCGGTACTTTGTCGCCGGAAGTCAGGGTTACTAAGTCGCCGACAACAAGTTCTTTTGAGGGAACTCTTAATTTTTTACCGCCCCGAATGACTGTAGCTTCGGTGGTAACAGCTTTGGCTAGGGCATCAATTTTTTTCTCGGCCCCAGCTTCTTGGACGAAACTGATAATGGCATTGGTAGTTGTGACGCCCCAAATTACGATGGCGTTGAGCCATTCTCCAATCAGTGCTTTGATTAAACCTGCACTCAGCAAGATAATTAGCAATGGTTGGTTAAATTGCATGATGAATTTTAACCAGGCTGGTTTCCCAGCTTTTACTGTTAGTTCGTTGGGGCCAAATTGCTGTTGGCGATTGGCGACTTCTGTCGGTTCTAAACCGCTTTCCAGGTTGGTTTCTAATGTAGTTGCAACCTTCGATCTTTCTAAGTAGTGCCAAGATTGTTCTGCTACGTCTACATCGTTGGCGACTGTTGTTGGCATGGTGCTTCCTGAATATTTGGTAGACATAGGTTGAGTTTTTATAGCCCATTAATGGACGCGCTTAATATAACTCCTGGCTGGTTAGAGGGTGAATATATTGAGCGAGCTAATAGTTTGTTATTACTTTAATGGGGTATGACTCAGATCAATATTACAAGGGATGTGTCCGTCTGCTCCAATAGATTTTGGGAATTCTTTCCGGCGCTAAATCTTTTTGGGGACTGCGTAGCCAAGATGTGGAAAAGTTGCTCAATTTCCTTGACATTTTGCAGGTTTTAGGTGTGGTTGAAGGAAGGGACGGCAACGAGTAATGTACGGGATGTAAAGGATAGAAGCAAGAAGCAAGAAGGCATTCGGCAAAATAAAAATCCTCCCACTCTTCCACTCTCCCACTCTCCCACTCTCTCACTGTCTCGCTCTCCTACTCCCCCACGGACGATCGCGATAAGTGTTAAAACCTAGTTAAGCCTCCAAATTCTGAGAAAGATGGAAATCGTTGTGACGCTGGTGCTGGGTTCGGTGCTGTTGGTCTGGGGAATGAGGTTCGGGCGGGTGTTAGTTCGATCGGGAGTTACCGCTAATGACTTGTTTAAGGGCAGAAACTCGATCGCCCTGCTGTTTTTGGGTTTTTATATTGGCTTGCTGCTGTTGGCTCTAAATCTGCCGCAAATGCCGGCATTGCCGATCGAGTGGCGGTTTCACGGGATGCGAGTTACCTGGACTTTGCTCAGAGTAATGTTGATGGGAGTCTGCGGTATTGGTTTGACGGTAAGCTGGTTGACGGCGCGATCGCAAGTAATTGCAGTAATTTTAATCGGCTTGCTGGGATTGGGCGGATTTACTAGCGCTGAATCCTATTTTATGGCGCCAATTTATGCTGATTTAGTCGATAATTTGCGGCCGAATGGCGTGTTTCAGCAAACTTCTGACAGCAGTTGCGCGCCAGCGGCTTTAGCAACAGTGTTGAGAAAGTGGGGAATGGATGCGACGGAATCGAGTGTGGCTAGGGAGGCCGGTACAAGTCGTTTGGGAACTTCCATGCCGCAGCTAATTGTAGCAGCAAGAGCCTTGGGCATCAACGCAATAGAACTGAGGCCGACTTGGGAGCAAATGCAGCAAATCAATCGCCCCGGAGTGCTGTCAATTTCGCTGGCTACAGGGGCTATAAAACGACCGCACGCGGTGGCTTTGCTGGCGATAAATGACAGTGTAGCTATTATTGGCGATCCGGCGCGGGGGAAGATTTTTTATTTCGATAGGGCAACTTTAGCTCGATTTTGGCTGAAGGAATACGTGCCGATTTTTGCCTCGACTGATATTTTGTTAAGTGACAAAAAAGCAATTAATCTTTTAACTAAATTAGGATATAATTCTGGTAATTTACCAGCCGATATCGAGCGCTTTCAAAAAGATAAAAATTTGAAAATCAGCGGTAAGTTAGACCGGATGACTGAGTTAATGTTGAGCGGCCCTTTCTTGGAAGGCGTACCGAGATTGGATGGAAAATAAGCAAGGAAATGTAGGGGGGTTTCGGTGCGGGGTTGCGGTTTTGTTGGTTGCCAGTTTCAAGAATATTCGGGATAAATTTAAAAGGGGAAGATGAGGTTGGGCTAATTTTGAACAGGCTTCCCTAGCCTGTTCCACAAATTAGCAACTCTCTTTCGCGGCAATGCCGTTTCCCTACCCTCAAATAATCAATCATCCTCAATGCAAAGATGCAACCATCCCCAGATTAATTGTAGGGAAACGGCACTGCTATGTCCTAATTTCGGGTAATATCAATCCCGATGCTACCGGATTCGATATCAAACGCCCAATCCCCAATTAGCTAATTTGATTTGAGGGAAAACAGCATTTCCAATTGAGCAGTTGAGGGTTCTGGGGAAGTTGTGACAACGCTAACTCCTCGAATCGAATTGAGCATTTCGGTGGTGGGCGGCGAAACTAAAGTCGGTACTGCTTTCAGCAGGTATTGGTTAGCCCAAGACATGGTTTTGTCCATATCTAAATAAAAGTAACCCCGATCGCCAGGCGAGACAGAAGTGGCGATCGCCCCAAAACTCGGACTGCTGCTAAACGGCTGCGGTGGCGCAACACTAATCACATCCACTAAAGGCCCGCCGAAAGCGACAAACACCGTATTTTGATTCAGCCAGCCGTGCCCGAATAAAGTGCCTTGCTGCGGTATTGTCCACTCCGTAACCTCCTTACCCTGCACTTGTCGGGGGGCGACGCTGACTGTAGGATTGCTTTTGGCGATCGCATCGAGTTTTTTCAGCGTTGCTTCCGCAGCAGGGCGATCGTTCGTTTCAAAAATCAGTGTCGCGCCCATGCCAAACTGAGACAAAATACCTTCATTAGAAGCGATCGCCCCGATCGCAAATTCCCCATTCATCCAACCAAAAACATCTCGATCCGCATCCAAATCCAACCGCTTAAAACTATCCCGAACCTGCTGAATACTGCTGCTAATCTCCGGGCTATCTTTCGCCTCGGCGGTGGCTTGCGACCAAATTTCGTTTAGTCCCTTACCGCCAACTAAAGCAATAGTTTCACCCGGAAATCTCGGCAACAACTTCGACGCAGCCTGCGGATTTTTTCCCGCCAATTTCGGATCTAACTGAGCAATAGTTTTCACCCTCAATCCCGCACTATCCGCGCCAATTCCAGCAACCAAAGACTTAACTTGTTTGAACTGCCGCATCACTGTCAAAGGCAATTTCAGATCGGGCGGCAAATTAGCTTTCAATTGCTCCATTGCCGCCGGATAGTCTGAAATGTAAACAGTGGCGATCGGATTTTCTACCCCTGCACTTTCCGAGAAAAACTTGCTCGTACTCTGCTGCGTGGCGAGAGAAGGCTGTCCCTTAAAAGTATCGATCGCCAATTCCACAGCCTTCTTGAAAGGAGCGATCACTAATTGATCGTCGAGCAAAGCTACACTGTAACCCTTGCCGCTCGGTTCTGCAAGTTCAGAAATTTTCACCCCTTTATACTCGCTTTCCTGAGTGTTTGCACCGGGCTGAGATTTTAATCGATTGGCAAAATTCCAAGCGCTAATTTTATCTTTCACGCTTACCACCAGCAGCAGCTTCGGCGGTTCCCTCGAAGCCTCGCCGTCAGGTGGAAGCAAAGCCACCATCACGCCGCCCAACCAAGGCTTTAAATCCTTGTCGTAGTCAATGTCAGTGCCCGCCAAGCTTTGTTCTTGAAAGGCCTTCAAACCCTGGCCGATTAACTTTTGAGCCCCCGGGGTGCCAAATTGCTGCAACTGAGACAGCGCTTTGGGATTGGGGGAGACGAAGGCGGCCATCATTGCTTTGTCGGGTACAACTTTGGCACTTTCGAGAGGGTTGGATACTTTTTGGGCCAAACCCTTGAAGTAAAAGTATACCGCGGCGCTACCTGCTGCGACGATCGCGGCAGCAATTAGAAGCTTTGGTTTTTTTCCAGGCATTGTTTGTGATTCTTGCATCGCCTATCAGTTTAACGAGAATATACAAAGCTTGTGGGGAGGCGATCGGGCGAACTCTAGTTTTGTATAATCAGAGACAAGTTTGTGCGATCGTCTAAAATACTAAAAATCTGCATTATTGGTAAAAGATGAAAGTAGCGATTGCGGGAGCAACGGGATTTGTAGGCAGCCGTTTGGTAGAGAGGCTGCATTCGGAAGGGCATAACGTGCTGGTTTTAGCCCGCGACTCGGAGCGAGCTCGGCGAGTCTTTCCCGCTTCAGCTTATCCGAATTTGGAAATTGTCGCCTATACTCCGGCGGAGTCTGGTGAGTGGCAAAATTCGATCGCGGGGTGCGACGGTGTGGTAAATTTGGCTGGAGTGCCGATCGCCGAGGAAAGATGGACGGCGGCGAGACAGCAAGCAATTCTGGATAGTCGCAAATTAACAACCGCTAAATTGGTCGAGGCGATCGCGAATGCTAATCCTAAACCATCGGTGTTTGTGAGTGCAAGCGCGATCGGCTACTACGGAACCAGCGAAACCGCCGAGTTTGACGAAAACAGCCCTGCGGGAGATGATTTTTTAGCAGCAGTTTGCAAAGACTGGGAAAATGCGGCGCAACCCGTAAAAAATGCGGGTACGCGGCTGGCAATTTTGCGGCTGGGGATAGTGTTGGGAAAGGGAGGAGCCCTGGCAAAAATGCTACCACCTTTTAAATTATTTGCAGGAGGGCCGATCGGCACTGGGAAACAGTGGTTTTCTTGGATTCACCGGGATGATGCGGTTAATTTAATCTTGTTCGCTTTGCAAAATCCGCAAATTGAAGGTGTTTTGAATGCGACAGCACCTAATCCAGTTCGGATGAATGAATTGTGTCAAACTTTAGGAGCAGTCTTGCAGCGGCCTTCTTGGTTGCCGGTGCCAGCTTTTGCTTTAGAATTGCTGTTGGGAGACGGCGCAAAAGTTGTTTTGGAAGGGCAGAAAGTGTTGCCGAAACAGACTTTAGCTAGCGGTTTTCAATATCAATATCCGAATTTGAAATCTGCACTCGAAGAGATTTTATCGGGAAGTTAAGAACCAGTCGAATCCTCGCTGTGTTGTCCAAGAAACCGGGTTTCTACGAGATTTTACGCATCTTCACGAGATTTCCGTGAGAAACCCGGTTTCTGAGGCTCCACGCGTAAGCGTCCAAGAAACCGGGTTTCTACGAGAATTCTTGCATCCTCACGAGATTTTCGTGAGAAACCCGGTTTCTGAGGCTCCACGCGCAGATAATGAAATCTACTACTACTTAATCTCAAGATAGTCATATTGTGATAATTCAGGTGCGGAATGGCGATCGAAACCTACTTTCTGTTGGTGATTGCAAAAATTGCAATTAGATGTTGCAGTTTTTGCATTTAATTTAACAAAATGTAATATTTCTTACAAATTCCCTCGAATCGTCTTGATATATTGCTTTTGGTAGATGACACGACAAAGCATTTACTAAATCCACAAAAAACATATCAAGGTAGGAAAAAATGTCTAAATTAATAGTTGGTTTAACTGCTGGCTTATTGGCAACCGGATTATTTGGCAGCACTGGTGAATTCGTTCAACCACCCGCTGGTAACAACATAATTGTTGCCCAAGCTAACGAACAAGCAATTATACAAGAAAATCGGGCTTTGCTATTGCAAAATCGCCAAACTGCTAAAAATATTGCCACTAAATTAGGTGCAGCAGTTAGCAACGACGCAGCGCCATCCGGTAGCAATGCTTTGCAAGTCAACCAACAGCTAATCTTGCAAAACCGAGCTACTTTTACCAGTATCGCTCAAAAAGTAGGTGCAACTGTACCCAGCGTCGCAGGCGCGGGCAGCGGTGACTTAGCGACAGAAAACCACAAATTATTGTTGGGAAACAGGCAAATTGTCCGCGCGATCGCTGAAAAATTAGGCGTTAAATTGCCCGCTCCCCCCGAATTAGCTGGTAGCATGGTAAAGCAAAATAACACGCTTTTGCAAGGCAACCGCAACGCTTTAGCCGCGATCGCTGCCAAAGTAGGTGCAACAGTAGCTAAATAGAAAAATGCTTGCGATTTAGCTGTTTGGATAACCCAAGAAACCGGGTTTCTGCGATAATTTTGGCATCCTCACCGAGATTTTGTCAAGAAACCCGGTTTCTGGTTTCTGAACCCTACAACCATCCAAGAAACCGGGTTTCTGCGACAATTTTGGCATCCCAACGAGATTTTGTGAAGAAACCCGGTTTCTGAGCCTTGCCAACCATCTAAGAAACTGGGTTTTTGAGCTTTGCCCGATCGTGCGATTGGAGCAAATTCCCCACATCGGGCCCAGCCGGGATAATGCAGCCGGGATTCAGGGGGAACAAATTACCGTAGTAATCGCGCTTCACAGCCTCCAAATCGCAAGTACCCGCAACTCCCGGTAATTGATACAAATCGCGCAGGTAAGCCCCCAAATACTCGTAATCCTGAATGCGGCGCACGTTACATTTGAACAAGCTGTAGTAAACTGCATCAAAACGAAATAGAGTAGTAAAAAGTCGCACATCTGCTAGCGTTACCCGATCGCCACAAAGGTAACGACTCATCGAGAGCGATCGATCTATCTCATCCAAAACAGCAAACAATTCACTGCAAGCCGAGTCATAAGCAGCCTGAGATTGGGCGAAACCACAGCGATAAACACCGTTATTCACCGATTGGTAAATCTTCTCATTCCACTCGTCAATTTTTGCTCTTAAATCCACAGGATAAAGATCCATTTGATTGCTAGCAAACTCGTTAAACTCCGAGTTTAGCATCACAATAATTTCCGAACTCTCATTATTGACGATCGCCCTTTTCGACTCATCCCACAACACTGGCACCGTACATCGCCCCTGATAGCCCGGTAACGCCAACTGGTAAAGTTCCCGCATCGTATTACAGCCAAAAGTCTCCGACTCCATCACCCAAAGTCCCCCTTCCGAAGGATAGACAATCGACACCGCGATCGCATCTTCCAGTCCTTTGAGCGCGATCGTCACCAGAGTACGATGTGCCCAAGGGCATCCTTTACCCACAAACAGGCGATATCGCGCCGTGGCGGGCTGGTGGGGGTTGTCTGCTGCTGTCGAGACAAAATTGCGGAAACTGCTGCTGGGGCGAATGTATGCTCCCGTGCGATCGGGCGGCGCTAGTTTGGACATCATTAATTGCCACATTGATGTCCAAACAAATTTGCCGAGTTTGACTGTTACTGATGAAGGAAGTGATTTGTTTTTCACAATGGGATTAAAATGGTTTGGTCAACATAAGTTGTCTATTTTAACTTAGATGTTGCACAATTCTCAATAAGCATTTCATGAAATTTAGATGGCAATTCATGAAATTTAGAGTAGGGGCAATTCATGAATTGCCCCTACTCTAAATTTCTACTCGTTATCAGGCTCTGCCTGGTAACGCATATCACTCTTGCTCTGCCTCGCTCTTTCCCCTCACCTGAAAACGAGTTTTATATCATCTACCAGAGCCGATTTCAGCATAAGCTCGATCGACTAATCGACGAGCCACAGTCTGAATTCCGGTATGTTCGTAATAATTGGTAGTCATGTCTAGAAACGCCGCCACATAATCTAACTTTTTGTCAGCAATATCGATGTACTGATTCATACTCCGCAAAATTGATTCCGGTGTCAAACCCCGACTAGCTACCAAATTATTCATCCAACCTTGAGTCGATCCAAAAGTAGCAGTAATAAAACCCAGTTTATCACCAGCATTTCCGCCAGGAATTAGATTGCTAATGCTTTGAAATGCTGAGTTTTGCTGTAGGGCGGCAGGACTCAATCCGGCGAGTGTACTTTGAGCTTTTTTGATGAAATCCGGGCCGAGGGGAATTAAACCGTCAACGCAAACTAAGGCCGCCATTCGCATGATTGATTCATTTTTGTAATCGGACAAAGCATTACCAAAGTTGCCGATATTGTTAAGCGAAATATTGTTAAGTTTGCAGAGGGCGATTAACTCGACAACGATTTTGATGCACAAGTCAAGAGTTTGAGTTACGTCGGGTTTGGGAGTTAAGTTGCTCATGAAGGATAGAAAGCCGATTTTTTCGCCGATTTTATTGGCGACTGCGCTGGCGGCTAAGGCTGTGTCGGCCCGATCGACAATTTGGTACAATCCGACTGTGGCTTGATATGGTTGGTTGGGATCTGCGTAAAGTGCGATCGCCCGATCGCGAATTTTGTTGACTAAAGTGCGATCGGTTTGTATTGTAATAGATTGAATGGTATTATCAAAACCAGTGAGATTGTTCCACTCGCCCGGAACCACAAAATCCAGAGATTTCAACATCATCACAGTCACGCCACTAGAGGGCAAATTATCAACCAATTCCACAATAGACTTGCTCATCACAAACTCCAGAATAGCTAAATTTAAAAGTGATCTTCCAAATACTCCAACTTGTGGCAAAAGAATTCCCGAAAAGTCTAAATTAGGAAGAATGCCTGCGGTTAAGAGTTTTGAGTTATAATAGTATACTAAGTCCTTGGCGCTCAACTCAAATTTATGGATTTTACAGCCACTTTAAATCAAATCGTCTCCCTCAGCGTTCAAGATAGAATTCGTCTTGTACAAGCAATTTTGGAAACTATCGCGGCAGAACAGGTTCACCCCGACCTTACAGAGTTTCAAAAGCAGGAACTCGATCGCCGAATTGATGATAGTAAAGCAAATCCTGAAAATATCCTGACTTGGGAAGAAATTAAAGCTTCAATCAAAGCACGAAAATGAACTATGAATTATGCGTTAGTATTCCGTCTAGAAGTTCGTGAAGAAGTTGATGAAGCATATAGTTGGTATGAAAGTCAGCAATCAGGACTCGGTGACGATTTTTTAGACTGTATTGATGAAATTCTCGATCGCATTTGCCAGATGCCGGAGTCCTATCCAGTTGTCTATCGCGATGTTAGACGATCGGTGGTACGTCGCTTTCCCTATGCTGTGTATTATCGCATTGTATCAAGCCGAGTGATAGTGACCGCAATTTTTCACAGTCGCAGAGACTCAACAGCGTTGCAAAAACGAATCTAACAAGTTGATGAACCAGGCGTATCCTAATGGCACTGGCGTGTTATAATAACTAGCGCCAATTAGAAACAAATAAAATATGACTGCTATTGTTAACAAAACTCCCGGATTAGCATCGCGCTTAGTAAATGGCATACTCTCCATCAAACCTTTAGCCGACTTAGCCAAACACCAAGCGCGGGAAATGATGATTAAAAGAGCCGAAAAAATCGGCGTGCATTGGCGACAAGATGCCCAAGCACTTTTAGCCCGGAATTGGGATGCAGAATTGTTCAGCGTGCAAAATCCCGATTTGGTCTATCCGAAATATTATCTAACTTCATTTCATGCTTACGAAAAAGGTAATATGAGTTGGGAAGCCGCCACAGAAGTTGAAGTTGCCGCCCGTGCAGTGCACGCTGGAATTTGGCCGGAAGCGGGTGCAGAAGGCGATGCCAAACTCCGCGCCAGCTATCACGAAATTGTCAAATCTCAAATTGCTAAAACACCGCAAGATATTGTAGATTTGGGATGCAGTGTGGGGATGAGCACCTTTGCAATTCAGGATATTTACCCCGAAGCAAATACTGTCGGTGTGGATTTGTCGCCTTATTTTTTAGCAGTTGCTCAATATCGTTCCCAGCAAAAACAAGCTGAATTGTCAACCCAAAAATCTCCGACTTGGGTACACGCTGCTGCTGAATCTACTGGTTTGCCTGGGAATGCTTTCGATTTAGTTTCTATCTTTCTAGTCTGTCACGAATTGCCACAGAAGGCAACGATGGAAATATTTCGAGAAGCGAGACGTTTGCTGCGCCCTGGTGGACATTTGGCGATTATGGATATGAATCCAAAATCGGAAATTTATGCCCAAATGGCTCCTTATATTTTGACTTTGCTCAAGAGTACGGAGCCTTATTTGGATCAGTATTTTGGGTTGGATATTGAGCAAGCTTTGGTAGATGCTGGTTTTGCTGCGCCGACGATTACTTGCAATACTCCCAGGCATCGAACTGTTGTTGCTGAGGCGATAAATAGTTAGGGTTGATGTTTGAATAATGTTTGCGGTCGATGATGCTTGAAAAGTGTCATCGACTACCTCGCTTGTCCGCCGAGGCGGATGAAAGTTTGTATAGGATCGGTTTCAACCGCCGGATGATCGAGGGATAACTCACCCTGATTTAATATGAGATACAATAGAGGCGAAGCCTAAAAGGTTATAGGTATGAATCCGGTATCCGACAAACAAGCGACTATTATCCGTACAGAGCGAGGAATGACGATTTCAGGCACTCGCCTGACTCTATATGATGTTATGGATTTTCTGAAAGCTGAGTATTCACCAAAATTGATTCGTAATAAATTTAACCTGACAGACGATCAAATTAACGCTGCTATGTCTTACATTGAAGCAAATCGCGCTCAAATCGAAACTGAGTATCAACAGGTATTACAAACAAGAGCAGAAATTCGCTCCTATTGGGAAAATCGCAACCGCGAACGGTTCGATCGCATTGCAATGATGCCGCACAAGCCCGGACAAGAAGCTCTCTGGGCCAAACTTGAGGAGCAAAAAGTGAGACGTGTCGCACAGAAATGATGAGTTTTCTAGTTGACTTTAACCTTGACGGCTATGCTCTTCTTTTGCTCGGAATCTTGACAAAACTCGGCTGGCTTGAACTCGTATCGATCCGATTTGTCACTTTTACGGAAGCTGGACTATCGATGGATGCTAACGATCGTTTGGTTTGGCGTTATCCCCTTTGAAAATCAAATGATGATACTCACAGCAAACCGAAACATGAAGGGTGATGATTCACTCGAACAGGTGATGCGTGAGGAAAATACAGCAGATTCATTTCCTGTATTGACAATTACAGATATCGATCGCCTTGACGAGTTTGACTACCGAGAGCGATGTGTTGAGCGTCTTGTTGAGATTGTTCTGGATATTGACAATTATATGGGAGTTGGTCGGTTATTCATTCCGTGAGATCGACATCAATTTACAAAATTCGTAGGCGCAAGCCGGGGCGTAGCCATCGCACTAGCGGTACAATTAACACAGTCAGACAGCAGTCTGAGCTAGAAAATTTTGATAAAACCCTAAATTAAGCACACATGATGAACCCGACAGCCCCTCCTCAAAACGCGATCGACTGTTTGCAAGTTATTTTGGATGCCACTGCATCGAAAAATTACGAGCTTTTTACGACAGTCGGCGATGCAGGCTACAAAGCTGCCATTACCCAAGAAATATTTGATGATGTTAACGAGCACCTCGGTTCACGCCTGCAAAACGGATATTCACTTACTTATTTTGGCGATCTAAAACAAGAGGATACTCTGATTTATTTGTGGAAGCTGAGTTTTGCAGATGGTGGAGATGAATTTGTGGCGCGCATGGCCATGAATGGAGACAAAGTTGCTGGGATTTTTATTGTTTGATGTCAGCTCAAGGTTGGTAACATCGGAGTTAATATTACCCGAAATCAGGACACGGCAGTGCCGTTTCCCTACCCAGATTCATTGTAGGGACACGGCACTGCCGTGTCCTCTATATCATCTCGAAGAGTGCAACCGGAATTGATATTAGTCCTCATCGTTTTATGCGGACTGAAGTCCTGACTGCGAACTTATTTAATTGTGGTTGTTTCAGGATACTTGATATTAGACGATCGATCGCCCACAACGCTCAATCGAAACCTGTCCGGCGGTACAAAGGTGATTCCCCGGCGGGTTGGACGAATTGCCCGATCGAGATTTGAGACAAATTCACGGTTTGTCAACACCGTTGCTAACACCAGCTTCATCTCAAACATCGATAACGCCATTCCGATGCAGCTTCGACTACCGCCTCCAAATGGTAAAAATTCCGAGGCGGAAAACTTGCGATCCAAAAAGCGATCGGGATTGAATTGAGTCGGATTTTCGTAAGTTTCAGGGCGACGGTGCGCCAAATAGACACAGGGGATTAAAATGGTTCCCGGTTGATAGGTATAGCCTTCGAGTTCGATCGCCCGTTTTACCTTGCGCGGCTGCGAAATTAAGGCGATCGGATAAACCCGCAACGCTTCCTTGCAGACTGCTGTTAAATAGGGCGATTGCGAAAGTGCGATCGGATCGGGATTTTCGCCCAATTCATCCAATTCCTGTCGCAATTTAGCGAGGCATTCCGGCATCTGATGCAGCCAGTAAAACGCCCAAGTCAATGCCGAACCAGTGGTTTCGTGTCCCAACAACAACAGCGTCATCAACTGATCGCGCAATTCTCGATCGCCGATCGACTCGCCCATGTCGTCGCGGGCCATCATCAACACCGACAGAATATCCGTGCGAGACGCATCGAGGGAATGCGATCGCCGATCGCTAATTTCCGCATAAATCAGTGAGTCAATCTGCGCCATTTGCCCCAAAAACTGCCCCCACGGACTCCAAGGCCCCAAATTTTGCTGCAACGGGCTAAAGAAAAATTGGATTGAGTACAGTTCAGAAGTAATCGCTTCTAAAAGTTTGCTGAGCAGTTGTTTCAGGCGTTCGTAGCGCTCTCCAGGCACCAATCCAAACACAACTTGCAGGATTACTTGCAGCGAAATTTCTGACATTTCTTGGCGGACTGCGATCGCATCTCCAGTTGTCCAGTCGATCGTCTGCTGTTTCGTCAAATCCACAATCAAATGCCCTTGACTGTGCAATTGTTCCCGATGGAGTGCAGGCATTAATAGCTGTCGTTGCCGCAGATGTCGCGGCCCTTCGTTCATAATTAGCGATTCGTTTCCCACCAGCGGGCGAAATACATTTGTCACTTTGCCAAATTCAAAGGCATCGGCTAAGGTCGTAAACACCGCCTGAATGGCTTCTGGATTGCCCAGAAACACCACGGGGGGAGACGCTGGCCCTAGTACGCGGGCGGTAAATGTATCGCCGTATTTGGCAGAGTTGCGATCGAAAAATGCGATCGGGTCAGCTACCAGTGAAAGCGTTTGGAACAAAGCAGGAGAACGAGATCCGGTAGGCAATGTCATTGGAAAACTGGCGATACACAACATTTCTAGTGTATTTTGACATATTTGCAAATTTCTCGATCGACCGTTGGCACCCTGAAATTTATCTACGGTCGATCGACAGTAGGCGAGATCCTCGGTTTTTGTGGGTAAGTTTTAATTAACTTAGTGCAAGGCGGTCGATCGAATAAAAGCTCGATCGATTCGATCTTCTATAATCAATTCCGGCTGCACTCAGACATGATATAGAGGACACGGCACTGCCGTGTCCTCTATATCATTCAGATGAAGAGTCCAATTGATATAACTCTCGCCTTCAGCCTCCGCGCAACTGCTGAACCAAGTGAACTAATTCCGGTAAAATTAGCTTTTCCACAGCTAGTTTTACGCCATTACTAGAGCCGGGAAGAGAAAACACTAACTTGCCTTGATACACGCCTGCAACCGCCCGAGAGGCGATCGCCCTGGAACCAATTTCTTGATAGCTCAAAAACCGAAATATCTCCCCAAAACCCGGTAAAATTCTGTCCAGCAAACTTTCCATCACATCATAAGTCGTATCCCGGGGAGCGATGCCCGTCCCGCCATTAAAAATAATTGCATCCACATCTTCACGCTGGGAAAATGCCTGCATTTGCAATACAATTTTTGCCGCATCATCTTTAACAACAGTGTAAGCTACCACAGCATGGCCCGCATCTTTTAGCAGCTTCTTAGTTAACAAACCGCTATTATCTGTTTCTGCTGAGCGCGTGTCGCTAACAGTAATGATCGCGCAGTTTACGGTTATTTTAGATAAGTCTGGGTGAGGAATTTGCGTCATATAACAGATGTTGAAGGAAGAAGGAAGAACGAAGGAGTAGGGAATAGGGAATAAGGAAAAGGGAATAGAGAAGAGGTTATTAGTTAGTTGTTCTTTGTTTGTTGTTGTTAGTTATTATAAAATAACCAATGCCCAATGCCCAATTTCCAATGCCCAATGCCCAATGCCCAATGCCCAATGCCCAATTTCCAATTCCCAATGCCCTATTCCCCATAAATTATGACTTGCTAAATCCTAAGCCGTTTGCTTCCGAGTAGCGTTCCATGAAACGCATAAATCGTTCCCATTCTTCGGCACTTTTCATTATATAAAGAGCTTCCAAACCCGCAGGCTGACCGTTGATGAACTTAGCCTTAACTTCGCGAGTCAGGAGTTCGCCTTCTGAGTCGATCATGTACATTCCAGTAATGTCTTGGGTACTGGTGCTGCTGAGAGCTTTTGGATTTTCAAACAGAAATGTGGCAGTACCTTGATCTCCGCTTTTAGAACGGGTTAGGCGCACTTCCGGCACAGCATCTTCGTCCATACCCCGAGAGAATTGAATTTTAGCCATAATTTGACAGTCGAACCTTAAAGATTGCTGAATTTCTTAATCTTTTATCATAAAACGATTCGGTACCCGTAAATCAAGACTTGGGAGGGGGAGAGGTTGATTCCAACTCTGCCTTCTCCCTGTTCCCAATTCCCTTAGACGATGTAGGGAGAGTTAATGGGCCCGGCCCGGTTTGTGGCTACCAGAGTCTGGTATACAAGGGCTGATATCTCCCCCCGGGTAATGTCGCGAGCGGGGGAAAGCTTGAGGCGCGCGGGATAGTTGACGACGATTTTGCGCTCTGTGGCGGTTGCTATGGAGTCGGTGGCAAAACTGGGAATCAAAGCTCGATCGTCATAAACGCTCAAAGAATTGGGATTGCCACCCGTTAACTGCAAGCCATTTACCAAAGATACAATAGCCTGAACTCTAGTCAAATTCTGCTCCGGGCGAAACGTGCTGTCGGGGTATCCAATCAAAAAACCAGCTCGATTAGCTTTGACGATCGCACTTTGCGCCCAAAAATCCGCCGCCACATCCTTAAAAACCGTCGCCTGACGCCGTGGTGCAAGCTCAAATGCCTTCGCCAGCAAAGCCGCATACTCAGCTCTAGTTAAATGGCGATCGGGCTTAAAAGTACCGTCGGGAAACCCGCTAACAATATTTATCTTTGCCAGATTTTCGATAAAATCCTTAGCCCAGTGCGTGCTAATATCGCTGAACTTTGTCCCAGGAGTCGGAGTTGGCGTCGGAGTTGGAGTCGGAGTCGGCGTCACATTGCCTAACTCAAACAAACCTTTCACCCGCGAAGAATTGAGCTGATTGCCGATCGCCAAAATCTTCACCCCAGTCGCATTTTGCAAGTCGAATTCACCGTTATCCCGAAAAATATTGCCCCCCAAATCTTGAGCCGTACCAATATCTGGCAACGACTTCCCCACCGCAGTCAAGCCATCTTCCGTATTTTTTTCAATGCGATTCTTCCGCACAACGGGCTTAGATTCCCCCGCTAAAACGATACCAGAGCGATTTTCCAAAATTTGGTTATCCACAATCAAAGGAGCCGACTTAGCTTGCAGAGAGATGCCGAAACCCGTATTTTGAAAAGTATTGCGTCGTATTACTCCCTTAGCGCTTCCCGCCATAATTACGCCAGCAGCTGAGTTTTTCACAAATACGCTGTCCAGAATCGCCGGATTAGCGCTGCCCGTGGCAAAAACTCCTTCGCGCTTGCATTCAGCGAAAGTACAGTTAGCGACAGTTGGAGAAGTTGACTCAATCCAGACTCCGGTGCCGCGACTATCAAGATTAGTGACAGTTATTCCGCGCAATTCTGAATCATTTGCTAACAGTATGGTAATGTTTTGCCCCGCAGCGCTAGGACTAACAAATTTGCCGCTTCCTTGAATCAGAGTGCCGCTACCTTTGTTAGTTTCATTCCCGATTACTTTTACTCCCGAGGGGATTTGCAAGGGGAATTGTTCGCCCGTCGCAGCGCTGTAAGTTCCCGGCGCTAACCCAATTGTGGTTCCCGATGCAGCACGACTGAGGGCGCGGGCGATCGTTTTGAATGGGGCTGATTGGCTGCCGGCTGCTGAATCGCTACCTGTTGCTGAGTTGACGAAAAGTGTTGCCATGTTTTTTGTAAAAGAGATAATTTGCGATTCCGGCGTTGCTGAGAAAGGAGGATGATTTGTCTCCGATATGTAGGGGCAATTCATGTATTGCCCCTACATTTCAGGGATTGCTATAGCGAGTAAATCATACCTAAATTCAGCAACGCCACAGAGTGTTTTGAATAATCGTTTTAATATTTATCACGGGATGATTCCAGGTTCTTTTCTTCAGAAATTCTCGACTGCTGCCGCTACCCGGACGACATTTACGCAGTGCTATTTCAATGTAAAGTTTTCGCCTTTGTTTAGGAAGCTTGAGATTTAGCATGATTACACAATAAATATTATACCTATTCTTCAGTCCGCGGAGGCGGACTTCGTTTGTATAGCCGCGGTTTCAACCGCCGGGTGACTACAAACAACTTGTGTAAGGACGATCGCCCTTAAAGCCGATCGCCCCTACGCGCTTTCTTACGAATCGCGATCGAGCTTCAGCACAGCCATAAAAGCCTCCTGCGGCACATCCACAGTACCCACAGACTTCATCCGCTTCTTACCCTTCGCCTGCTTTTGCAGCAGCTTCTTCTTCCGCGAAATATCGCCGCCGTAACACTTCGCCAACACATCCTTCCGCAAAGCCGGAAT
>JANNOR010000261.1:0-2682 GCA_031399265.1 Cyanobacteria bacterium SOY_34_metabat_3
AGGAGTTGTCGAGATTTGTGGATTTAACCCAGAAGCGCAAATTTGAGGAGATTACACCTCAGCGTTGGTGGTGGTATTTGGATGTTTTGGCATTGTTGCCGAATTTGAGGAAACAAGAGTTGACAAGCGGTGTTGTTTGAAACGTTTATTCATTGTCTAGTTTTGATATACTGCTTCAGTACGGGTGACAAAGTGTAAAGACTTGCTTCTTTTTCAATCAAGCAGCGCCGCGATAGAGATTGCAAGGCGTTGAGCAAATGCGATGATAATATTTGTGCATTTTGGAGCAATTTTGCTAGGTTGACTGGCTGATTTTCCCTAGCCAACAATGACATAACTTGTTTTTCTAGTTCGGAAGTGCGATCGAACTGCTGCTGTAAAACATCTTTCAAATCTTCCGGCAACAATATGGTATCATCTATTAATAACTCACTCGCGCTGATTCCCAACTCTTGAATCAAAGTCGCCACGCTTTTCAACCATAGCGGGTTGCCTTGATAGCGATGAATGAGTGCTTCACTGTTATCGATTTCTTCTAACCCACAATCTCTCAGGATTTCCCGTCCGGCTGCGATGTCTAAACCTTTGAGTTGTAAGGTACGAATGGGAGTATTTTGATTTTTAAATTGAGTCACTTCTCTGGGTTGTTCCCAACCGATTAGCAGAAAGCAACTTTGATGGGATAATTTTTCTATCTGTTTGAATAAAGAGCGATATTCTTCGTACTCTGGTTTATACTTTCCTGCCAATTCGCCACTACAGAAAAGGTTGTGAACGTCATCTAAGACTATTAAACAGCGATGGTTTTGTAAATATTTAATTAGTGGTAAGCGTTTCTGGTTTGTTGGGGATGAATCTGGGTTTTCTGACTGGGAAAAAAGCTGTATTAGGTTAGATTGAAATTTATCTATGGTGGGGAATTCGTCGAGAGTATACCAAACTGCGTACTCAAACTCGTCTTTAATTTGTTGTACGAGTTGCACTGCTAAGGTGGTTTTGCCGATGCCGCTGATGCCTGTGAGGGTGATGAGGCGACAGTTTTGTTGTATAATCCAGGTTGTGAGGGTGTGGAGTTCGGGGGTGCGATCGAAGAAATTACCCAACTCCGGCATTTCGCTTAAATCTTGATGCGAAGTTTTAGTTTGTTTTGAGTTAGCTGTTTCCTGATTTGGTGGGTGTGAGTTTGGGATATTTTGTGAGTGTCTAGCTTCTCCACAGATGTTAAAATTACCGATGGCTACAACGTCTTGTGCAAAGTTTGAAGAATTAGAAACTTGTAACCTCTTAATTGCCGATCTAAAATTCTTTTTATTAACATCTTCTCCCAACTCTTCTGAAATAATTTGCCATAATTGCGAACCAACTTGCCTAACGTAACTCTCGTTACAGTGAATCTCTTCGGCAATTTTGGTATATTTCTCACCTTCCATGGTTCCTCGCAGAATAGCCTCTTGTAAGTTATCTAGGTGCTGACCAGTTTTGGCAAACACCATCTCGTCAGCCATTTTTAACACTTCCTTAAGATTCATGCAGCATCGTGGATGTTGTGATTTTCTGTATTATACCTAATATTTTCCAACATTTTCTGGCATTTACACACATTTTTTACAGAGGGCGAGTTGGAGTAGCATACAAAATTGCTAACAAAATCGAGCATTTTTGGGCTAGACAAAATTTTAATTTACAAGCAAAATAGGAGAAATATTTAGGATACTAAGCTAATGCCAGACAAACGTTATGCACCAGATGGTAATGGTAATTTAATCAAAATTACTAAGGAAAATTCTGATGGTTCATATGAATTTATTGCTCGTCCTGAAAATAATTCTGGTCAAGAGCGCCTTCATGGTGGTGTTGATAGCAATGGCAATCTGTCATGGTTCTCTGTGACCGATGAGAATGGCAACAAAATTGGTGGAAATAAAAGCTTTTCCAAATATGTTATCAATACTGCTGTGCAAGTTGCAAATGCTCTTATGAATGATTAGTGCGAGCGTTAAATATAGTCAACTAAATGGAGTAATAGATGGGTACATATCGATTTTATGCTCAATTGCAGAAGAATAGAGAAAATATAGCCACATCAGACCAACAATTTTCTCAGCCCCCAACTTATAGCGAAGCTGTCGCTGTAGTCGAAGGGTTAAAAAGTAAAGGAACATCTGAACTGCCTAAAAAAGCTCATGAAGATTTTGAAGCTACTGTAGATAAAGTGGTTACTTGGCTGGAAAACAATAGAGGAACAAGTTACGACGGTAATGGGGATATAACTGCTGCACGGAGAGAATTTAAATATTCTGGAGAAACCTACCGAGTGGATATAGGTATAGGAGGTAAAACAGTTAATAGTATATGGTTTGTTTAGACGGCCAACCTAAATGCTGATAAATTTTAGCCAAAACTAGCACAACTGGCAAGATTATCCCTTGCCAGCAAATCAGGTATCTACTGTCATGTAATTTAAAGTCATAATTATCATTAACTTGAGGAGGAGCAGATGGCAATTGAAAAAGACTTGTTTTCATCTAATAACTTTCAGTCAACAATACTCCGGACAGTTTTTAAAGAGGGATGCGATCGCAATACAGGAGAGAAGTAAAAAAAGTGAATGCAATCTTAACCCAAAATAAGCAGAAAAAAAGGCACTCTTTTCGGTTAAGCTATAAAAACACACAAGCTTAA
>JANNOR010000263.1:0-26207 GCA_031399265.1 Cyanobacteria bacterium SOY_34_metabat_3
CCGTCCAATTTAGCGAGTCGAAAATACCTTGATAGGCCTCTCCTGTGGCCGGGCTGTTGTCGGCTACATTCCACAGGAAAAATCCGCCGCTGCTGCCGATAAAACCGTTGCCGTCACTGAACATTAAGGCAAAGCCGATCGACCAATAAGCAATTGTAGACAGCGCAAACACAATCAAATTTTTTGCGAGGACGTTGACTGCATTTTTCTGCCGACAAAATCCGGTTTCTAACATTGCAAAACCGGCGTTCATAAAGAAGACTAGCATCCCAGCCACCATCACCCACATGGTATCCATGCCCACTTTGAGGCTGGCTAATTGTTCCTCGGTGCTGGGCTTGGGAGGGGTTTGGGCTACTGCCGCATATCCCCAAATCAAGACGATGATGGCAGCTAAAGGTATACAGGCTTGCCAACTGGGACTGAGGCGGGCGATCGCCCTTTGTAATTTTTTGAACCTGTTGACTTTCGTCAAAACTTTAGCTGCTGGCAAATTCAAAGACTCCCGCCTGCCTTGTTTCGACTTTTTCTTCCCGACAGTCATTTTAATCACTTTCACTCTCTTTACAACTAATTAGCTCAGCAATAGTCCGAAAATTTTCTAATTGTACTACAGAAGTTTATAGCTGACTGTTCAGATTGAGATACTTCTGATAGCCTAGGTCTTCTAGTTGATTTTGTTTTTTGATGACAGATTCCGACAAAGTTTTGCGGTAGTCCAGGATTCGCTCTAGCAATTGAGGCTGAGAAACTGCTAATATTTGAACTGCCAGCAAGCCGGCATTTTTAGCATTGCCGATCGCCACTGTGGCTACGGGTATCCCGGCGGGCATTTGCACGATCGAGTACAGCGAATCTATCCCTTGCAGGTGGCGGCTCGCTACGGGGACGCCTATGACTGGCAAGGGCGTCAAAGATGCTACCATGCCTGGGAGGTGTGCCGCTCCCCCGGCACCTGCGATAATCACTTTCAAGCCCCGTTGGTGAGCGGTTTGGGCGTATTCCACCATGCGCTCTGGGGTGCGGTGGGCCGAGACGATCGCCACGGAGCAAGGCACGTTGAATTCTTCGCAAACGGCGATCGCTTCAGACATGGTTGGCAAATCAGAATCGCTGCCCATAATAATCCCAACTGTCGGTTGATTCATGCAATTTTAAGATTTCAGACTTCAGATAGATGCTAATTGTAAATTATTGTATTCCCTCAAATTTATAAATTTTCCCGTAAATTAGTGATGAATAAAGCCACAACCCGAACAGCCGCCCCCATAGATATTCTGAATGCTCGCCTCCCGGGTTACAAGGATTTGCAGATGCTGGCTATTGACGAAACGGGCATCATTCAAGAAGTTTGCCCGATGGACGGCGTATTTAAACGAATTGCTCCTGCGGATTTGCAACTGCTTGATGCAGCAGGCGACTGGCTTTCTCTGGGCGGTGTTGACTTGCAAATTAACGGAGCACTCGGCTGGGCTTTCCCCGATTTAGAAAGCAAGCATATTGAAGTTTTACCGAAAATTTGTCAGTTTTTATGGTATCAGGGAGTCGATGCTTTTTTGCCGACTTTGGTGACAACTTCGCTAGATAAGTTTAGGCGATCGCTCACGACGATAGCTGATTGTATCCGCACAGCAAAAACCGCAACTCCCACCACCAATAATCCCAAAACAGCGGAAATTATCGGCGTTCACCTCGAAGGCCCTTTTCTCAACCCCCAGAAGCGAGGAGCTCACCCAGTTGAGTTTTTACTACCGCTAACTATAGAAAATGTCAAGCAAGTTTTAGGAGATTGTGCGGATATTGTCAAAATAATTACTTTAGCGCCGGAGTTAGACAGCACTGGCGAAGTAATTTCTTATTTGCAAAGTTTGGGAATTGCTGTGAGTCTCGGACACTCCCAAGCGACGGCAGAGCAAGCGCAGCAAGCCTTTAACCGGGGAGCTTCAATGGTAACTCACGCTTTTAATGCGATGCCGAGTTTGCACCACCGAGAACCGGGTTTGTTGGGAGCGGCGATCGTTTATCCGGGCGTAAAATGCGGTTTAATTGCTGACGGGAAGCACGTTTCTCCGATAATGATCGATTTTTTGCTGCGCGCTGGTCGGTATGAAAAAGGCGTTTTTTTAGTGAGCGATGCTTTGGCTCCTTTGGGTTTGGCTGACGGTGTTTATCCTTGGGATTCTAGACAAATTGAGGTCAGAAAAGGTACGGCTTGGGTAAGATTGGATTACCACTCGCCACTGGAATCTGCTACTTTGGCAGGTACGACTCTGCCGCTGTTGGCGGGAGTACAGAATTTGGTGAAGTG
Organism: Cyanobacteria bacterium SOY_34_metabat_3; assembly: GCA_031399265.1. Taxonomy (GTDB): domain Bacteria; phylum Cyanobacteriota; class Cyanobacteriia; order Cyanobacteriales; family Microcoleaceae; genus Microcoleus. Next base: position 2,309 of record JANNOR010000263.1, read on the forward strand.
GGGGATTTGCGATGTGGAAAGTGCGATCGCCCTGGCGACTGATTCTCCGAGAAGTGCGATCCTCTTCGAGGGCTTCGCTAACGGACTTTCGGGAATTATCGGCCAATCCGCAACTCAATTGTTGCGCTGGCATTTGGATGAACCGACAAAAGAATTGACTTGGCATCGGTTGTTTTAAGTGTTGTCAGATCGTGTTTGGTTAATTTGTTAGTTGCCATGCGCTATGCCCTATGCCCCATGCCCAATTCCCGATTCCCAATTATCAATTACCAATTACAACCCCGAGGCTTTATAATGATTAACCGTTGGCAATAACTCAGTAGCAGGCAGATCGATGAATTTGGTAGACGACAAGACTATAGTTAAACAGTATTTTAACTCGACGGGATTCGATCGCTGGCAGCGAATTTACGGCGACGGCAAAGTCAACAAAGTGCAGCTAGACATCCGCACCGGGCACCAGAAAACTGTGGATACAGTGCTCGGTTGGCTGCAAGCTGACGGCAATTTGCGCGGGCTTTCTGTCTGCGATGCGGGCTGCGGTGTGGGATCTCTGAGCATCCCCTTAGCTGAGGCTGGAGCGATTGTTTGCGCTAGCGATATCTCTGAAAAGATGGTAGCAGAAGCCTACGATCGAGCTACAGCCGTTCCCGGCAAGCTGTACAACATCTCCTTCGCAGCCCAAGATTTAGAAGCTTTAACGGGCAAATTTCACACGGTGATTTGTTTGGACGTACTGATCCACTATCCTCAAAGTAAGGCTGCGGACATGATCGCTCACCTAAGTTCGATCGCCCAATCGCGACTAATTATCAGTTTTGCCCCCAAAACCTTAGCACTTACCGCCCTCAAAAAATTTGGCGAGCTTTTCCCCGGGCCGAGCAAAGCTACCCGCGCCTACCAGCACCGCGAAGCAGATATTATCAAAATCCTAGAAAGCAACGGCTTTGTTATTAACAGAGCAGCCATGAATAGCACTAGCTTTTACTATTCCCGCTTGCTAGAAGCCGTGCGGAAATAGGGTTAAATATCTGCAATTTCCGAGGCTAGTTTAGCTCGTTTATTGGCGAAGTGGGGCGGGTTTATACAATTTGTTGGAGGGGTGGGGGCGGATTTTTATCATTCGTCAGTGGGTGTCAAATATCTAGGCGTTCCCGCCCCTACAGGCTTTCTCAAAAAACAGGCGATCGCTGTGTCAATAATAAAATTCACTTGGCTCGCTCGTGCTATAATCTAAAAATAATCTTTGTAATTACCAATTGCTAAGATGACACAAGCTGAAAAAATATTGATTTCCTTACCGCGATCGTTAGCGCAGTTTATTGAAAGCTACAAAATTGCCAAGGGCTGCGAATCTGACTCCCAAGTAATAGAAGTAGCACTGAAATTATTAAGACGTCTGGAATTAGAGTCGGCCTACCGAGAAGCATCTCTAGAAAATGACCCGGATTGGGACGTGACAGTTGCAGATGGACTGACAGATGAAACGTGGTGAAATTTACTATGCAAACCTCAGCCCTGCGGTGGGTTCCGAGATGGATAAACGCCGTCCCATATTAATAGTCAGCAATGATGCCAATAACCGTGCTGCAAATACAGTCACGATTTTACCGATTACGTCGAATGTTACTCGTATTTATCCTTTTGAAGTATTGCTAAATCCAGAAGATAGTGGTTTGTCCAAACCTTCAAAAGTGCAAGCACAGCAAGTGCGGACAATTTCTAAACAGCGAATTAACAGTGACGTAGTGGGAAGTGTAAATGAAGAAATCATGCAGTTGGTAGATGCTGCTATTAAATTGCATTTAGACTTGGATTAAATGCGATATATCTGCGATCGAAAATAGCGATATCTCTTTCGTAAAAAGCAGGCAATCTTTCTAACCCATCTGTGTTTATCTGCTGTCAAAAAAGAGGGAAACCTCGCTCAAACCGCCCCTAAAGGTATCGTAAAATATTGAATAAAATTCGTAGGGGCAGGTTCACAGATCGATTTTTCCACCCACAGATAATCTTGATAAACCCGCCCCCACCTAACCAATAACCCCGCTCGACAATCGCCACCCAACCCTAAAATTAATTAAAATTCAATTAATCATTAAATTATGTCATCACTAATCTTAACGAGAATTTTCATAGCAGCCGCAGGGGTATTCGGAGGTTTATCTGTCGCCGGTGGCGCCTTCGCCTCTCACGCTTTAAAAGATCGATTGACCGATCGAGCTTTAACAATTTTCGAGACCGGCGCACGTTATCAAATGTATCACGCCCTCGCTCTATTACTCGTTGCATTACTCTTCAACCGCGCCCAAGAGTCTCAAACCTTTTTCGCAGTGGCTGGATGGGCTTTTATTGCCGGCACAATCGTCTTTTCAGGCAGTTTGTACGCCCTGAGTCTGACTGACATCAAATGGCTTGGTGCAATTACTCCGCTGGGAGGAGTTGCTTTTATTGTCGGCTGGGGCTGTTTGGCTGTCGCAGCTTGGAGTTTTAAATAAAGAGTTGCAATTCCCAATGCCCAATGCCCCATTCCCAATGCCCCATTCCCAATTCCCCATTCCCTAATTTTCAAATACATTGCTCGAAAATAGCTCTGTCAAAGTACGCAAGTAAGGTAAAAATACCATAACATCTGCAGCCGGAAGGCGATCGGATATTTCCCAAAACAAAATCAGCAGCATATCCTGCACTAACTCCCAACTTACATGAAGTTTTGGGTACAGCATCACGCAAATTGGAAACAATTCTTGCTGTACCGGGCCAATACTTTCTGCTAAAACGCACCAGCACAAATAGCTTTGAAAAATCTCGACATCCCGGATACCCGAAATTTTTACTTCCAGATCGCTCAAATAACCGCTGCTGCTGCGGTATCCTTGATGCTGGGCGCTAGCCCGATCGTACACCGCATTAGCAATCTGAGTCGTGTGCTGCCACAAATGCTGAACGGCTAATAAAGCTTTTGAATTCGGGGGCTGATTCGCAGCAGCCTCGTTAATCTCTCCGTAGGGAATGTGCAGGTAGTCGTCTACAACTTTTAAGTAAGGTGCAAATTCCGATCGCTCCGACTCAGAAAGACATCCTAACAATATTTTGCTAGTGTATTGAAACTCCAGGGTCACAAATCCCAGCACTAACGGATCTTTCTTTGAGTATTTCCGTCTCACTTGGATAATATCTTTTCCCACCAGCACTGACAAGCGGAACACAGGTTCTCTATCACCGTAAGCATCTATTGCTTGCCGATATAACCTGCGAGTGTCCGCGACAATTTCTTCATGATTAATTAAGCTCCGATCCGTCGCGTGCCGCTCTATTTGTTTCCCTAAAATAGCTTCTACTCTACTCCAAGCTATTTCGCTGCCTAATTTCAAAGTATCTGTCAATTTGTCAACTGTTTTGGCTCGATTTCCTTCATAATCAGTTGACTCTGGGTTCTGGTCAATTTGTCGCTGCGCTTGGTTTTCTCGTGTCGCTACTGTGCTGTAATATTTTTTTGCCCAGCTAACTGCTAAGGAAGAAACATTTACGCCTTTACCCTCTAGAATTTGGTGAGTGTCCGATCCGGTAATACCCTTCGGCGCAAGACTGTCGCCCTGTTGAATTTCGTCTGCTGCAGGTGAAGAGTTTGAAGATATTTGTGAAGTACCCGTCATGAGAAACCTCGTTTTTTTATATAGTCGCACCCGATCGATTCCCCTAACTTTTAACGTGATCAACTACAATTTTCTGCATTTGTACGCTGACAGTCATCCGCCATTGTACTTAAAGCTATCGGCCATTTGGCGGTACTGCCTGCATCTTTTATAACTTGTACGTTAATAACGTTATTTGTTGTGCGCTCGATCACCGCCACCATGCGATCGCCGCCCTATTCTTTTTTATTGACGTGTAAAAATGCCTTAAAATAAATTTAACTTGTCTAGACATCTGAGGGTGAAAATACACTTTGCCTTAAATAAAAATAGCTGCTTGAAATATTTATGTTTATTTTTAATCGCTTTTGTCGTAAGCGTTGCCCGCCCCTACGGGGGCTGCGCCAACGAAGAGGATCGCCCTACTTGTTCCAACAAGCTACGCTACAGCAAGATCGAGAGGTGACTTTAATTAATTTATTTCCTTAGCTGAAGCGAGAAATTTATTTTCGGTTTTGCGGTTTTCAGCAAACTTTAACACATTCAAACATGAGTGTTTATAAATAAAGAATTAAGTTTGATAGCAGAATAAATTTAGATGAATTCTGCTACTGCTATTGCCAGCGCGTTTTTTCGCTCAGTTTTTTTAAGTTCCGCGATCGCCCGCAATCGTTCTCCGTCCATCCGATCGGCAAACTCTCGTTTCAAAACTAAAAGGCGAGAGGGACTGACTCGATAAATCTCATACTTTACTAACTCTGGCTGGTTCCAGTCCTCTGCCGGAGGTATGAGTCTGCCCCGACAGCGATAAGATTAGGTCGATCTGCCCCCTAGGCGCGATCGATCCTCACAAACAGCACGGTCAGTACATCTTTAAGGCTATACCTTCGAGTAGGATTAGTAGGACGAGAGGAAGTGGATAAAATGAGCGCCAGCAGCAATTCAACAGAAATCATATTCGGAACCGATGGGTGGCGGGGACTGATTGCCCGTGACTTTACTTTTGCCAACGTGCGAAAAGTAACCCGGGCGATCGCCAGTTACCTAGAAACCGCTTACACCAAAGACCGCCCAGTTCTAGTCTCCTACGACACCCGCTTTCTGGCAGACGAGTTCGCCCGCACCTGTGCCGAGGTACTTGCAGATTTGGGATGGACTGTCATGGTAGTCGATCGAGATTGCCCAACACCAGTCATCGCCTACAGCGCCAAGCATCTAAACTCCGCCGGAGCCCTGATGTTCACGGCTTCGCACAATCCCGCACCTTACTGCGGCATCAAATACATCCCCGACTACGCGGGCCCAGCTACCCCGGAAATTACTGATACAATCGTGGCCAACATTCCTGGCGCTTCCGATGCGCCAGCAATCGGCAGCCACAACGATAAAATTTCGAGTTTTGACCCAAAACCCGAATACCTCAAGTTTCTCTATACTTTGATCGATGTCGAGCGGATTCGATCGGCTAAATTGAAAGTCAAGTACGACGCCCTCTATTCCACTTCTCGGGGCTATCTCGACGAAGTTTTGGAACACTGCGGCTGCGATTTGGAAAGTTTTCACACCTACCGCGACGTGCTGTTTGGTGGCGGAATGCCAGAGCCCAAGGGCGAACAGTTGGTTGAGTTAGTCGAAGCTGTAAAAAAAGATGCGGCGGATTTGGGTTTGGCTACCGATGGCGACAGCGATCGCTTTGGGATTGTGGACGAGTTGGGAAATGTCTTGACTCCGAATACAGTTTTGCTGCTGCTGGCGCGTCATTTGGTGAAGAATAAAGGCTTGACTGGGGCGATCGTCCGTACTGTCGCAACTACCCACTTGCTAGACAATTTGGCCGCCAAATACGGCTTGAAAATCTACGAAACCGCAGTCGGCTTTAAATACATCGGCGAAAAAATGCGGGAAACAGCCGTACTCATCGGCGGCGAAGAATCCGGAGGCTTGAGCGTTTTGGGTCACATTCCTGAAAAAGACGGAATTTTGGCTGATATGCTGGTCGCAGAGGCGATCGCCTACGAAGGCAAACCGCTTTCTGTGCTCGTCGAAGAAGCCATCCGCGAAGCCGACGGCCCCCTGTACAACCAGCGTCTTGATTTGCACCTCGAAGACGCCCACAAAGCCGCCGTTTTAGCATCTTTTACTAACAATCCCCCTTCGGAAGTAGCGGGTATCGGCGTGAAAGAAATCGGCCGTAAAGACGGAATTAAGCTTTATCTTGAAGATGGCGGCTGGATACTTTTGAGACCTTCGGGAACTGAACCTTTGATGCGGGTTTACATGGAAACAAATTCTGTGGAAAAAGAAGCCAAAATCGCCGCACATATGAAACAGGTCATTTCTCAGTTGGAACCTGTTTAAATTTCCACTTCAAATCGGGGGTTTTCCCCCTAGGGCTTGAGATTGTAAGGTGCGCGCCCGCACCTTACTTATTTTTGACACAGCAGTTCGATCTGTGAAAGCTTGGGAATTGCAATCATTTTGTTTTATTAAATGTATAAAAAAATCGATTTTTTTTTCGCATCTGCTTGACTTTTTTCCTCAGTCTGTTGTACTATTATTAAATAATCGGATATTTGCAAAAATAATATTTTTAAACAGATTTCTATTATAAGACTATATCAGCATATTGATTGATTTGTCAACTACTTATGAAAACAATTCCTTTGCTCGCCATTAGTTTTTTAGTAGCAATTTTAGCAAGCGCGATCGGCATTATCTCAGTGCAGAACAGCGCCCCAGTATCCTTAAACTTTATCTTTTTTAAATCCATACAAGTGCCCGTAGGATTGGTATTGGCAATGAGCATGAGTGCGGGACTGATCGTCGCGGCGCTGCTGCAACCGCTGTGGAATATCTCGGATTCTCAAAACTCCCGTCCTAAATTTCAGGCAAATCCAGAAGAATCGGACACCGCAGAATATTAAGCTGGTGGAAATTTTTACAGGGAGTATACCTGACCGTCAATCAGCAGCCGAGTAATTCCTTTGGCTTGCAAATAAGGCGCAGCTTTTTTGAGCATATTGCCGTCAGGAATCTTGAAAACCCTTTGATTGCGAGTCGCAAATCGGCGCGCTACTCGGTGATTGTCAAACACTGGCAGAGTTTTCTCGCGAATTTCTGCTGCCGGAATTTGACCGAGTTCGCCAAAAGCTTTCAAAGGTCTAGTGATTAACTCCGACGCCCGATCAACTACCAAATAACAAATTTTGGGAAGAGATGCTTCGATTAAAGGCAAAACTTGAATCAGCCCCGTACCCCGAAGCTCGATCATCGATTCGCCTTCAGATATCGAACCTAGCAGACTTGCTTCAAACAGAGAGTCTTCATCTTCTAAATCTTCGTCGAAGTCGTCCTCATCATCATCCTCTTCCTCATTCTCATCTTCGTCGAACTCGCTAAAATCTTCACCTGCGAGCAATCCTGCTTCTGGGAGTATTCTCTGCAGTTCCCCAGTCACAGCAGCCCGATCGGCAAAATTAGCGTCTTCGGCATCTGGCAAATTAGAAGCATTCAAATCAGACTGTAAACTTCCTTGAATTTCGACTTCTGTCACTGCTTCGCGCGCGGATAAAAAACGCTGTGGGTTCCTCTGTCTCAAATTTGGGCCAGACTGCGGGGTTGGGACTGACTCAGACAAGGGGGAATCTACAGGATATAGTTCATCGCTTCTTGCAGCAGACGCATCAGAAGTCGCCTCTGTCGGTTCAGAAACACTTTCGGTGCGGCGGCGATGATCGGACAAACGCTTCTGTTTTTGCTGGACTAGAAATTCGTATTCCGACTCCGACAAAGCGCTCTGAAGGATGCGCCTCACAGTCGAACTACTCACTCCGTAGCGTTTGGCCAAAGTGATCGTATTCTCGTCCGACTGTCGGTACAGTCTGAGGATTTCCCGTTTGTCTGAATCGGAGATTTTTGTAGGCGTCATGCCAAGTTTTCCACCAAAAAGACGTGAAAAGACGCAGGAAGTGCGATCGGAGAACTGTGATTTTTTATTTTCGATTTTAAGTTGAGAGATGCCGGCAAGAGCAACGCCAGCTTTCGCATCCCGATGCTTGCCGAAGCAACCCCAATCTCAAATCGCTACCCTAGGCGGCGCGACGAGTCCGCCTGCTCTGGCGAGAGCGGGTTGAGATGTCATGTTCCAAGATAGCTCCAATTCCGAACAGGATGCCGCTGAAAACAAAAAAGACTTCCAGCAAACTGCCGCTTTGATAACTACCCTCAGCCTGAGTATCGCGCCATTTAAAGTACATATCTGCGATGTAAAGCGAAAAAGTTGCAGCCGCAATCATTCTCCAAGATTGGGAAAAACGTCCTCCCCAAAATGCCAACAGCAGTGCAGTAGCAATAATCAGCAGAAAAACGTCCCCGACGATGTAAAACAAATTGATTGCATAGGCGTAAGGCGACAGTTGCTTGTCAAGTGCTATTACCCATGCGGGAGTTTTACTTGGTTCTGCTGCTGCTTCTTCGGGTGCGGATTTAGCAGCAGTCGCGGCTGCTCCTTTTACCTTTGAGTTGGACGAATTTTCCAAAGCAGGCGCTTTTGCCGCAGGCGCTGGTGCAGAGCCTGTCACTACTTCCTGGGGGGCTGCCGGACCCATTCCTAGCTGTGTCCTCCAAGAGTCAGGTGCAGCAACCCAGACAGCTACAGCAATCCCGAAGGCTGCTATTCCCCCTAACAAAGCCCACTGCCAAATTTCTAGATTCAGCCGCTTGGAAGTCACGGCTAGAACCATGCCCCCGATCAATGCCACATAACTGACCAGATAAAAGGCATCTGCGGGGGACACATCCGGGTCTAACTCGAAATACAGTTCCCAAATGCCAAATAGCACCCCGGCGATAAAATAGAACAGCATCCCCAGACCAATCCCCAGCCAGACGTTGCGCCCGCTGACCATGTGCGGGCTTCTCCAGTTTCTAAAACAAACTAATGCAGCTCCGAGGTATGCTCCGCATTCAAAAACCAAAGTGCCGATCGAGTACCAAAGTGGCAAACCCTCTTCTTGTGAGAGGGGGACGCTGAACAGCAAAAAGAACAGCAGCGCCATTACAGCCCAGACAATGCCGACAATCACTAGGGTCTGAGCTGACAGTAAAGATGGAGATGTAGATGACTTTTCTGAAGTGCTACTCATAGGGATTTCACGAGACCTAAACTAGCGGTTGAACTCACCCCATCTCAATTTTTGATTGTAGATGGGGATTCTTTCGCCAAAAAACTTCGATCTGACGCTTCGGGAAAAACTGGCGTCCTCAGCGTGTTGTCGGGACTTGTGCCCCCGTACACTTAGAGAAAGACTAAGCCAGAATAATATCTATTTACTAATTCCTTGAATTAGTCCTTAGTCGATCTCATTCCCCGGAAATTTAAGATATAAACACGGTCTATGTCTTCACCGTTAAGGCTTTTACATTACCAAATCTATCCCTAAAATCATACCCTCGAATGTTGCTGTCTCTATTTTTTTTGCTTTCGCACTCCCCCACTCATATCTGATGATTTTGGGTGGGGACTGCGATCTAATTTTAGTTAAACTGCCAAACTGGATGTGGCATCTAAACTGACTCAACAATTTGACCGATCGATAAAAGTTGGCAATCCAACCTCTATGTCGCGTACTCCCCAAGCCTGCAATTATCTCAGCTTAATTATCTGATTCCAATTGTTTGACCAATTGTCAAAGATTTTTTATGCTGCGATCCACAACTTGTTGAGGGCCGATTGTTTCAGCCAATCTAAAAACTGAGTGCGATCGGGTGCTGGCATATCTTGCAGCACATCGCTAACTCCCTCAGCGAAGCCTGTATCACCAAAATACGATTTGCCCAAACGATACAGTTCTTGCAATAATGTCTTGAGATGCTGCTCTTGCCAAGGGGGCACCTTATGATTTTGCAAGGGACTAACGGTTAGCCAACTTTTGATCGCATCAGGGGAGTCTGCCTGGGGGAAGTTTCCCTGCTGAAATACCTTGGCGATATCTTTCTGAAACGATGCGGCTTGCCTTGCGCCTAAGAGGTCTTCTACATCGAAGTAAACAGCTTGGAGGAGCAGCAAACAACCCTGTGCGAACAGCGGTGGTTTGGCTGATTCTGTACCGGAGGCCGGTTCTTCACCGGCTAGCTGATCTAAACGGACTTTTCCCCAGACGCTATATCGCTCGGGCTCTTCTAGCAGAACACAGGCTTTGCCCCGGTTGTCGGTTAAATCCCGCCACAGGGCTCTGGCGTCTTCTGCTTGTTTGCCGTTGAAGGCGCTGATCAGGCGAAAAGTCTGCCCCTGATAATTGAGAATGGGAATTTGTTGATCCCGTTTTGGGTGTTGATAATTGGTTATTTCAACATCCTGCCGTTTCAGAATAAACATGACACTGCGATTTGACTCCTGTCATGGCCGAGGTCTGTGCTTGTAACACTCCCCTGGCATAAAGGCCAGGGGATTCTTGATTCAACAAGTCTACTTAAATTACCAATCCTTGCTCCCGATCGCAACTGAAATAATCTTTTCCTCAACCGTTCCCATACTTTTTTTTGCTAACAAATGCTAACAGAATATCTAAGCTGAGATTGTTTCTCAACTCTGGCATATAAACTAATGCACGAAGGAATATCCCCCGCGCACAACTTACGACTGCTGTACTGGCAACGCTTGATTTTTGAGATCGTGCCGATCGGGCGATTGACTATTTTGCTTTGATGCTGTAAGGGAAGCTTATATATGCTCCACCACCATCAGGGATTTTCACCTGAGTCTTTCAATCCTAGTTCTACCACATTTTTCTTAAAGATCAAATCGAGCCGAATATGAGGAAACATAACTAAAGATCGGCACGAGTCAAGTCACTGGGGCTCTACTCGTGCCTAAAATCAAGGGACGATCGAAAAGTTTTTCGCTCCGACGATCGGTAATTAACGCTTTGCGACGATCGATTATTGGCAATTGCGATCGAGTCACCGGGACGATCGAAGTGGGAAGTCGAAACAAGTCCGATGCCATCACAAGCCCCGCTTTCATCGGAGAGTTTTATTTTTCGGACGGGAACCCAAACCCCACCCCACAATCATTTCATCGCGCCTTGACTGTAATATTTAGAGGCGGTGAGGGCGATCGCTTTGGGGCTCCGGGCGATCGAGAACCTGCTAAAAGTTGAGAAGGTGATGATATTTGCAGGTGAGTCTAGGAGAGTTTATGAGTAAGTCATCAGATATTTACTTGCTCGATCGCGCACTACACCGATACAATAGTTTTGTGGGCAATTTTTGAGTTGGGTGCGTAACTCAGTTGGATAGAGTAGCTGCCTTCTAAGCAGCGAGCCGCAGGTTCAAGTCCTGCCGTACCCATTACACCAACACTATACACAGTAAAGGTTTTAGGTTAGCTTCCCGGTGGCTTTCCGTGCAGTTCTATGATGTTCTCGAATCTGATTTGTCGATCGTGCCAGCGAAAAACCGAAATCATCATCATCGCAGCCAATTCCCGATCATAAAAAGTATCTTATGTCAATAGCCGAGAGCCTGCGATGTGAAAACAGCAGCAGCCGATTGTGGCCCGATGAAGCCCTTCAGGGGTTATCCTTAGTAGTCAGGCTAGTTTCCGACAGGTTTGGATATGTTCCCAGCAACTTTATTTCATATTTCCCAAAAATTAATGCTATTACTCGACCGCAGCGCGATCGACCGATTGAAGCCCGTATTCGCGCAAGCAACCGGAATGCCGATCGCTGCATCGGAAAATACGGCAACTATTGCACTCCTATTGGTTGCTCTGGGAATTCTGGGCTGGGGATTTTATCGCGCTAGACCTTTTGGCAAATTGGGAATTTTGGCTTGGTTGCAGTCAGTGGCGCTGATGAGTCCCTGGCTGCTGTTCTTTGGTTTGTTCGCCGCCGGGATTTATCTGAATTTAGTTGCGGTATTGTTACTGTTCGTGGCATCCACGGGATTGTACATTTATCTGGGCCGCCAATTGCGATCCATAGCCTCCGATGCAGTGCAAGTATCGCGCGATCTTGCTGAGGTAAAGTCCCAAAGCGATGGAAAATCCGCCCCAGACGGACAGTCGGCACCAGCGCGAGAAATTATTAAGATCGTCACATCGCCACCTGCAACTAATGAACTACAAATAATTCCCGTTCCAGTTGAAGACCTCCAGGCAATTAAAGGCATCTTTGGTATCGATACTTACTTTGCCACAGAAACAATTCCCTATCAAGATGGGGTGATCTTGAAAGGAAATCTCCGGGGAGACCCCGAACAAGTACACTCGCGTTTGACGGCCAGTTTGCAAGAAAGATTGAAAGATCGCTACCGCCTGTTTTTAGTAGAAAATCAGGATGAAAAGCCGGTAGTTATTGTCTTACCCAGCACAAACGACCCGCAGCCAACTACTGTATCTCAAAAAATCCTATCAGTCGTCCTGATACTGGCAACAATTGCTACTAGCTTGGAAACAGGCGGTTTGCTGCTGGGTTTCGATTTCTTTAACTCGCCGAGTAGATATCTAGAAGTTCTACCAATTGCGATGGGAATTTGGGCGGTTTTAGGTTCGGGTGAAATTGTTCGCCGAGCGGTAGCAAATCAGTACAATGTTCGCTTAAGTTGGCCTTTTTTTATACCAACTTGGCAGATAGGTTCTTTTGGATCGATCGATCGTTTTGAGTCGCTGCTCCCCAACCGTCAAGTTTTGTTTGACATCACTTTTGCCAGGCCAGCGGCTGGAGGAATAGTTGCTCTGGCAATGCTGGTAACGGGTTTGCTCTTGTCACACTCCGGTAGTTTGTTTCAAATTCCCGCAGAATTTTTCAAGGGCTCGGTTTTGGTGGGAATTCTGGCCAAAGTAATTTTGGGTTCGGCTTTGCAGCAGCAGATTGTTGACGTTCACCCGCTGGTAGTTATCGGTTGGTTGGGCTTGGTAATCACGGCGATTAATTTGATGCCGGCGGGACAGTTGGATGGGGGTAGAATTATGCAAGCAATCTACGGCCGAAAAATTGCCAGCCGCGCTACTTTGGCGACGTTTGTGGTGCTGGCGATCGCTTCTTTAGTTAATCCTTTGGCTCTCTATTGGGCGATCGTGATTCTGATTTTACAGCGTAATCTGGAACGGCCGAGCCTCAACGAGCTGACTGAGCCTGATGATGCTCGCGCAGCTTGGGGTTTGTTGGTTTTGTTTTTGATGATTGCTGTGCTGTTACCCTTAACTCCCGCTTTGGCCGGGCGTTTAGGGATTGGAAACTAATCACGGCTGCGGCGTTGGAGCGCCCGGTGCATTTGGGCGCACTCTCGATTTCGATCGACCTAATGGAAAATCCCGCAATTTGTTTAAACTTAATTTACAAGCAAAAATCAATTATCTGAGCATTTAGGGTAAAGTCATGGCTAATCAACTTCCTCCTGTATTGGTAACTTTTGATGCAGATGTTTTGATGGCTGGCAGAACTCAGGTATGGCAAGAATATGCCAAGGTGGGAAGTTGCTATATCCCGGAAGTAGTCTACGACGAAATCGATCGCCTGACAGACAAAGCCGTCGAAAAGGCTCAAGAGCAAGTAGCTAGAGAGTTTATGCGCTTTTTTGAGAACAGCGGCTGGATTGCAACCGACGCTCAAGAAACACACCGAGCTCTGGAACCTTCGATTAAAAATCAAAGCAAGCCCGCAATGCTCGTCGTGGCTACGGCTCAGTGCGTTTACGGTTTGGCCACCTTACACTCAGACTCACTCATAGTTTTTGTTTCCAACAGCCAGCCGCTGCTGAAGCGGATGGCTTCTGTGGGGGCTCCGAATCTCTGCGGGATTACCGGGGCGATGCTGTTAAATTGGGCGAGGAAAGCGGAACGCCCAGCGGCGGCTACTCAGCAATTGCAAAGTTTGATGCGCAACCTCGCGGAACGTAAATCGACTCAGCGCGGTAACAGCAGGATTCAGGATGCTGCTGTTGGCAAAACCGGGACTTCTGCTAGCAGGTTAACGGGGACGCGTGCAGCTTCTGAGTTGAAGTCCCCCAGCAGTTTTGCTCAAACTAATAAAACGGCTGTTCCAGCGAATCGTACTGTGAGTTCGCGCCCGAAAACGCCGCCGCGCAGTCGGGAGCAACCGTCCGAAGTAGCGCCTTCTGGGATATATCGCGTGAAACACCTTACTGCTGCGCCAAAAAGGGACACCAATATTATTGCTAATGCGATTAATATGTTGGGTGCTTTATTTTTTTTGACGGTAGCTGTGGGTATTTTGTGGCGGGTGTTTGATGTTAAAGGTTTTAGGAAGACTTTTGTACCTGCTATACCGTCGCCATTGAAAGAGTTCGTCAAGTCGATCGACCCCAAGTAAACGAGAACGCGATCGGAGTAAATGGCTAATATCTAACTAAATCGCTGAGATTACAGCTTGGGAAAGTTAGATTTTTTTACCGCAGATGCAGGCAGATGTACGCAGATTAACGCAGATATCGCGATGTTTGAATAATGCTGAACTGGAACGAGATATTTAGTGGATTGGCATTAGCTTTTGCAGGCTTTGCCTATGCTTTTACAGTCTGTTTTATTTTTTTTGTCAAAGCACCGTTTTGGGATACAGCAATTGCGATTGCCGGATCTTTAGTTGGAACTTTAGTGGCTTATTGGGCGCTGACTTCATCTTTGCCTGGTTTAGGGATTTTGGCGCTAGTGTTTCTTTCGCAGGCGGTGGCGATCGGGTTTTTAGGCGGGTTTCTGCCGGAAGGAATGTTCGCAGGCGCTTGTTTGAACTTGGGAACTCTTGCGTTAGGAATTACCACCCGTTATACAACTTTGTCTCAACAAAAAGCACTGCTAATTTTGGTCGTGTTTATGGTAATTTTTATACCTGTTTGGGCTACTGATTACTGGCGGCGAAATCCGAATTAGTACGAAAAATTTCTAGTTATTACCAATCAAAAATTCAGGCTCAATTTAAAGCTGGTGTCGCTCCTTCTACAGGTCGAACAATCACGGGTTTATTGGTAGCTTTGGGTTGAAATATTGCTTTGAGTGCTCCGTCGAGAGTTTCGGCCATGACAATGCGGTTTTCGTAGGCAACAATGACTCTTACTAAAGTTGGTAAACTATTGCGATCGGCTTCTAAGTAAAGCGGTTCTACGTACAGCAAAGATTGTTCGATCGGAATTACTAATAAATTACCTTGAATCGCTTTTGAACCTTGGCGGTTCCAGAGCGATATTTGTTCGGAAATAACCGGATCTTGGTTGATCAATGCCTCTATTTGTTCCGGGCCGTAAACCAATCGCTGTTTGGGAAATTGGTACAGTAGAAGTTTTCCGTAATCATCGTCATCCGATCGCCCTGCAATCCAAGCAATTAAATTGTTGCGACTTACTGGTGTAAATGGTAGCAGCAAAATAAATTCTTCTGCTGTTTCTGTTGGTAGTTTTGTAATTAAATAATACGGTTCTACTAGCTGCTGTTCGCTACCGTATATTTCGTTGGGAACTCGCCACAAATCCTCCCGATTGTAAAATACCTGCGGGTCTTCCATGTGATAAGTTAGCAAGCGTTCTGATTGAATGCTCAACAAGTCCATTGGATATCTGATATGTTTGCGGAGGGCCGGAGGCATTTTATCAAGGGGTTTGAAGAGTCTGGGAAAGATAGCCATCCAACTGTTAATAATCGGGTCATTGGAATTGGCGACGTAGAAATTAACGGAGCCATTATAGGCATCAATCACGACTTTTACGGAGTTGCGAATATAGTTGAAGTCATTTTTTCCTGGGTCGGAATAGGGATAACGATCGCTCGCTGTATAAGCATCGATAATCCAGTACAGATAGTTTGGAGATTTATCAGTTGCTGAGGGTGAAGGTTTAATCTCATTGCCAATTTCATCTCTTGGTTTTTCTATATCATCTTTGCTAAGATTGGCGTTTGCTACTACTAAATACGGGTCGGAGTCGTAGCGCAAAAAAGGAGCGATCGCCCGGACTCTTTTGTTGATATTGCGGCGGTACAGTAGCTTGGTTTGTGGGGTGAAATTGCGGGTTAGCGCCATTTGCCAATTTTTGAGATAATTAGCAAATAACCAGCGCCGCCACGTAGAACCGATCGCAATTCCGCCCCTACCGCTGTAGGTGTTGTAAACATTGTCTTCGCCGCTGGGATAGTCGAATTCTTTGACTTTGGTGCGCGTCATCACGTCTGTATCGGTGACTTGGCCGTAGTAAATGCGCGGGTAGCCGATCGGGATACTGGCCCGAATTCGATCGCTGGTTACTTCCAAAGCAGTCTCTCCTGTCTCGGCTGGAACTCCAATATCTTTGACAAAATAATCTGGTAAACCGCCGACACCGA
The DNA here is from genome assembly GCA_031399265.1 of Cyanobacteria bacterium SOY_34_metabat_3. Taxonomy (GTDB): domain Bacteria; phylum Cyanobacteriota; class Cyanobacteriia; order Cyanobacteriales; family Microcoleaceae; genus Microcoleus. The sequence continues at coordinate 18,275 of JANNOR010000263.1, forward strand.
CTGTGTTTACGGGAGAAAGAGTAAAGCCGTAACCGTGAGTGTAAACCAGGTGTTCGTTCACCCAAGTTTGAGCTTCGGGCGCGACTGCTGTATAGTCTAGTTCCCGCGCCGCCAGAATCACTTGTTGGCTTTGGGCTTCTCCCTTTTTTGCTTGTTCGTTTTTGATTGTGTAGCGATCGATATCCGCATCAGGAAATGTATAATAGGGTCTGATTTGCTGTAACTGGCGGTTGGTTTGCAGCAGCGGTCGCTTGTCCCAGAGGCGGATGTTGCTAATCGTAAGTTGATTTTTTTCCAAATCGGCATAGGTAAGTTTCCCGGCTGGATCGAAAGTTTTTATTTCGATTCTTTTGAGGTCAAAGGCTTGTTGAGTAAAGGCAATGCTGCGCTGAATGTACGGCTGTTCTCGCGCTAGTTCGTTGGGTTTAACTATCAGTTGCTGGACAATGTTTGGCAGCAGCCAACTTCCCAAGCAATTTAAACTCAACCATGCTAAAATAATTTTGTTGATCAGTTGATTTTTAATTTTGAATTGGCAAGCCTGGTATAAGAGCAAAAGTGCGATCGCCCCCGCCAAGATACTCAAAAATTCATATACGGGCAGCCGCACTGTCACGTCAGCATAATCTGCCCCGTAGGTAACGTCTCCCTGCGAGTACAGCAATGCGTAGCGTCCCAGCCAGTAACAGAGTGCGGTGGCTAGCATGAAAGCTGCACCCAAGGCGTACAAGTGCCTCTGCTGCGATCGCGAAAACCCCAAAAATCTCCCTTGACTCAGGCTGTTTCCCGACAGCAAGTATGTTAAAGCGCAAGATACTAAACTGTACAAAAATACAACTGTCAACCAGAAGCTTAACAACTCTAAAATTGGGAAAATAAATACATAAAAGCTAATATTTTGATTGAAAAGAGGGTCGGTTGTATTAAACTTAGTAGGGTGGAAATATTGTAAAAATTTTGTCCAGCGGCTGACTGCAATTAGCCCAATCGCCAAACTAATCAAAAGGGCGATCGTCCGCAGCCAAAAATCCGGCTTAATTATCAAAGCTAATATTGTCCCCAGTAGCAAGCCTAACTCCCACCAATGAGAAAATAGCTGCACGACTATCTGCTGGATTGACTCAATGCCAAACTGTATTGGCGGTGCAGGCAAATTCCCAGATACACTGAAATAGGTGAGGCTGTTTGCAGCTAAGTACCCACAGTAAATTATCGTCAAAACTGCGATCGAACTTAAGCCAAATACCGCCAACAGCAGCCACGAAAAGGTAATTTGAGATTTAGCAGCAGGTAATTGAGAATTCTTCCCCGTTTTGTTTGCCCTGGGTGAAGCGAATAGCGCCCCCGCAACCGCTGATTTTATGTCAATAGCCGGATGTTGTAGGCGGCGGGCTAAGGCTAAATTTCCCATCAAAAAAACAGCAGAAATGGCAGTTGAAATTATCCCCAGTAACCCTTGAGTTTTCAGCCTCAACAGCAAAACCTGAAGATATCCAACTTCCTGAAACCAGAGAATTTCTGCCACAACGCGGGAGGCTAACTCCACAACCAGCCATAGCCCCGCAATCAGTAAAATTACTTGATAAATTCGCCTGTTAAAAATCATAATATTAAACTTCTCGCAACTATCAATATCTGCCGAAGTTTATTTGCGTCAATCTGCGTGTATCTGCGGTTGAGAATTCCTTCTTTAATTATAGGTTAGTGTCAATAACTGCTCGGCCATAAAAAGCTGGATTACCTATTGACTTTGCTAGACTTTTCGTGGTATATTTTAGATAATGGAAGTGGTGATAAAAATAATATTTTTGTCACCACTTCCATTATTACATTGTACTTCGTTCAATGTTGAAAGTCAAGCATTTAACCCTAAAAAAAATGGCGATTTTTTTAATTTTCAATTAAGAAAAATTTAATAAAAATAATTCCCAGGCTTAGCCTGGGAAAAATCTCAAAAAAATCAACTAGCTGTACTGCTGATTGACATCCACATCCAAATTAAACAGCAACTGCAAAGTCTGCATTGCTTGTCGGCGCGCCTCAATATCCTGCTGCGCGCGCAACTGCACCATCGGATCGTGCAAAATTTTATTCACAATCCCTCTTGTTAAAGATTCGATCACATCTTGATGTTTCTCTGAAAATTCAGAACCCAGACGCGATAAAGCTTTTTCTAATTCTTGTTCGCGAATCAATTCTATCTTATCTCGCAAACAGCTAATAGTAGGAACTGTTTCGAGACTGCGCCACCAAACATCGAAAGCCTCTACTTCCTGTTCTAAAAGCACCTGAGCTTCCATTGCCATTTTGCGGCGACTTTCGTGATTTTGAGCTACGACAGCTTTTAAATCGTCCACATTGAACGATCGCACGTTAGCCAGCTCGTTTGCATCAGAATCGACGTTGCGCGGCACAGAAATGTCCACCAACATCAAAGGGCGATCGGGTTCTAAAACAGTTGCTAATTTAGCTTTATTTAACAGCGGATCTGTAGCAGAGGTACTGGTAAAAACCAAATCGGAATCAGCAATTACTTGCATCATGTCCGAGAGCAGGTGCAGGCGCAAAGGAGCATCTTTAAACAAGCTACCCAACTCCTGGGCGCCTCGCATCGATCGATTGACGATCGCAATATGGCTAGCTCCTTTCGAGAGCAAATGCTGCACCAAAAGCCGCGACATTTTGCCAGCACCGATAATCGCAATCCGACTGCTGGCTAAATTCTGACCTTTAAGTTGAGCCAATTCCGCCGCCGCCGAAGAAATCGAAACCGCACCCGTACCGATGCTAGTTTCTGTGCGAACTCGTTTCCCTGCTGTCAAAGCTTGCTTCAGCAAACGCTCCAAAATTCTGCCAACACCTTTATACTGCTGGGCGAGTTTGTGAGTTTGTTTCACCTGAGCCAGAATTTGTCCTTCTCCGAGAACCAAACTGTCGAGCCCCGAAGCAACTCGCATCAAGTGCATCACCGCATCTTCGTGCAGCAAAATAAACAGGTGAGGGCGCAGCGACTGCAAAGGAACTTTACTGCATTCCGACAGGAACTGAATAACTTCCCGCACACCAGGCTCTGATTCGGTGGTAACAATATAAATTTCTAAACGGTTGCAAGTGCTGAGAATAGCAACCTCTTGAATGTGGGGGTAGCTGCGCAATTGGGCGATCGCCGCTTCCACCTTCTGTTCTGGAATGCTCAGTTTTTCGCGAACTTCAACCGGCGCTGTTTTGTGGCTAAGGCCTACGACTGCAATATTCATGATTTGTGATTTGTCACTATTTATTGATTACTTGTCAACAGTCACCTGTTATTAGTTATTAGTTTATCGCTGATTGCTAATAACAGGTTACGGCCAACAGCAAACAGTCAACCGTCAACAGCCAACAGTCAACTGTTAATTAATGACTATTTCAATTGCAGAGATTTAGGCTGGTCGAACATATGGATTGTATCCACAAACCGAGCCGTCTTCGACTGAGAAGAAATTACCAAACTTTCAGTACGAGCGCCGCCGCCAAAGAAGCGAACTCCATCCATCAGCGTTCCGGGAGTAATTCCGCAAGCCGCAAACAAAACTGTTTCTCCAGATGCCAATTCTTCAGCATTGTAAACTTTGTCTGGGTCTGTAATGCCCATTGATGTAAGTCGAGCGATATTGCTCTCTTTACTTTCACCGATCAAACCAGTTTTCACAACAGCCGGATCGTAAATTAACTGCCCTTGGAAGTGACCGCCCAAGCAGCGCATTGCCGCTGCGGAAATCACACCTTCGGGTGCAGCACCAATACCCATAAGTGCGTGGATGTTGGAACCAGAAAACGCGCAAGAAATCGCAGCAGAAACGTCGCCGTCGCTGATCAGTCGAACTCTTGCACCCGCTTGCCGAATTTCAGTAATTAAATCTTTGTGCCGATCGCGATCCATCACCACGACAACCAAATCCTCAATACTGCGGCCGAGGCAATCAGAGATAATTTTTAGGTTTTCGGTTGGTGTCTTGCGAATGTCTACATGATTTCTAGCAGCCGCAGGAGCAGCCAATTTGTTCATGTAGAAATCGGGAGCCGCAAACAAACCGCCTTTTTCGGAGATTGCCAAAACTGCCATCGAACCGTTTTGACCGTAAGCAACCAGGTTAGTACCTTCGCAGGGGTCAACAGCGATATCAATTTCAATCAATTCATCTAGGTTGCAGACATCTTTGGCATTGTCTTGGGTACAAATACCTACTTCTTCGCCGATGTAAAGCATGGGTGCGTCATCGCGTTCGCCTTCACCGATCACGATGCGGCCGCGCATATGAATTTTGTTCATCCGCTCGCGCATGGCTTCTACAGCAACGCGATCGGCTTCATCTTTCTCGCCTTTGCCCATCAAGCGAGCGGAGGCGATGGCTGCCTGCTCAACTACTTCGATAATCTCTAAACCGATTACATTATCCACGAACTATATACTCCCAATTGCTGATGCCTGATTTGTGCTCTGTTGCACTCCCAGCCATCAAGTTTATCAGAGGCGGGGATCTGTGCGAGCGCAAGCAGTTGCTTAGTTTGTGTTAACTTTTGCTTCTTTGAGTCTGGGGCTGGGAAATCGAGTCAGAGGAGATGGGGGGATGGGGAGAGTGGGGAGTGGGAGATGGGGAGAGTGGGGGAAGTGGGAGAGTGGGGGAGTCGATCGCCATCCTTGATTTAACGTAACAGTTTTGTAAGTCCTGAAGTGTCAAGATGATTGTAAATCAAATTTTTTGCCCAAAATCTGGACAGGCTAGATTTTATCAGCAGGGAGCAATAACAAATGATGATGAAAGCACAAGATATTATGACAACAGATGTTGTCACCATTCGCGGTTCGGCAACGGTAGCTGAAGCGGTGGCGATGATGAACGAACTGTGTTTGCGCGCGTTGATTGTGGAACGCCGCCACGAACAAGACGCCTACGGGATTGTCACGGAAACAGATATTGTCTACAAAGTAACAGCCTACGGCGTAGACCCGCACAAAGTCCGCGTGTTCGAGATCATGACGAAACCGTGTATCACGGTGAATCCCGACTTGGGCGTGGAATATGTGGCGAGGTTGTTCGCGAATACCCGCATCCGCCGAGCTCCGGTGATTAAGGACAAACTCCTCGGCATTATTTCGGTAACGGATATCTTGACAAAAAGCGATTTTGTTGAGAAGCCGAAGAGTGTTTTATTTGAAGAAGAAATCGAAAAGGCGATCGCCGATGCCAGAACTGTCTGTTCCCAGAAAGGCGCTACATCTAGAGAGTGCGCGGTGGCGTGGGATATTGTAGAGGAAATGCAGGCTGAGGCTTCTCACCAGCGATCGATGAAGCTGGAAAAAACCGCTTTTGACGAGTATTGCGAGGAAAATCCAGATGCGGCTGAAGCGCGGATGTACGACAGCTAAGTTAGTCAGTTGACAGTTGACAGTGGGTAGTAGGAAGAATCAAAAAAAATTCTGCCTTCTACCTTCTGTCTTCACATTTTAGGAAGCTGGCTGCTGAATCATACAAAACACGTTCAACTTATTGCCATCTAGATCCCGAAAATATCCCGCATAAAACCCAGCTAACTCGCTTCTTGGCCCTGCTGCTCCTTCATCCTGAGCGCCAAGTTCTATCGCCTTATTATACACTAAGTCTACTTGTTCTGGGCTGTCAAATTGAAGAGCTACCATTACTCCATTACCAACAGTTGCTTTGTTACCATCAAATGGTTTTGTAATAGCAAGTCCTGGTTTTTCTGGAGAAACGCTCCACGCGATAAATTGCTCGTCTTCCATGAATCGTTTAGCGCCAATTTCCGCAAGCAAAGCATCATAAAACTTCGCTGCACTTTCAATATCGTTGGTGCCGAGAGTAACGTATCCGATCATATTTTTTGTCCTCTAACTGCCTTTTGACTGCAAATTTTAAAATCAATCAAGAGAGCCATCTCTGAGAAAAGGGTAACTCATTTTTGTACAGACGACGCAGGAACTAAAGTTTTTTACCTGGTTTCACAGCGGTGCTTAATTCCAGGCTTATTCTATTGCTTGAATGCACTCGGGACTGTCTCTAGTTGGACTGTTGACGATCGTACTTACGGCATTTGCTTTCATTGCTGCTGGATCGTAGGGCTTTAACAGTGGCAAAACTTCCTGAGCCTTGTCAACAGAAGGATCGAGCCATTGTTCCCAATCGCCCGAGGGGAGAATCACCGGCATTCGATCGTGCACGGGCTGCACTGTGGAGTTAGCTGAGGTGGTAATTATACTGCAAGATACAATGTTTTCTGCTTCGGGAGATTCCCAACTTTCCCACAAGCCGGCAAACGCAAACGGTTCGCTGTTTGCCATTGTAAAATAGTAAGGCTGTTTTTTCTTGCCCTGCGGTTGCCATTCGTAGAAGCCGTCAGCGATTATCAAACAACGCCTGTGCTTGATAGCGCTGCGAAAAGCGGGTTTTTCGGCTACTGTTTCCGATCGCGCATTAATCGTATGGCTGGCGATTTTCAGATCTTTTGCCCAACTTGGAATCAATCCCCAGCGCATAAATTGAAACTGTCGCTGATTTTTTTCGAGAGAAGCTGTGACGGTAGCAATTGATTGACTCGGGGCGATATTGTATCGCGGTTTGATGTCGGGAACTTCGGAGAGTTTGAAGAATTCCTCGATGATTTGAGCTGGAGTATTTAAAGTGAATCTGCCGCACATAATTTATAGTTGGTATTAACAAAAAAGTAGATTACGATTTACCGTTGGGTGCGGGCGGGTTTTTGAGATTATTCGTATTAGGCCCAGATTGTTGGCGAACCCGCCCCTAGGAGACATTGCTAAATTCTCGAACATTTGCCGACAACCATTCGGCGCGCAACTTATCAATAGCTAACTCTTTAAATTTAGCTTCTACTTCAATCCAGGGAGCATCATAATAGCAATTGGGCATATCTGCAATCAAGTCGCTGTGGCGCGGATCGGCAAAAAATTCTCGGCCGTTTGATATGTGCACTAATTGCCATTCGGGAACTCGCCAAGTAGTTTTTGCTGCTGCTAGCATTTCGGCTACACTCGGATCGTCGTAACTTTCTAAATGTTCGTAAATGACGTGGTGGTGGGCGTCAAAAACCATTGCTACGCCTGTATCGAGACAAACTTCTAAAAGTTCCGAGGAACTGTAAGCGTATTCGTCATTTTCAAAGGTTAAGCGCGATCGAATTGATTCGGGTAAATCGCGGATGACGGATTTGAGTTGCGAAGTACGATCGCCCTTACCGCCGTGAATGTTCATCAGTGCCCAGGAATCTCGGGGTTGTCCCAACTTGTCCATAATTAAAGCATGAGTCGCCAGAATTTTAATGCTGTTTTTTACAACATCAGGCTTGTCGGAACTGAGGACAACAAATTGCTCGGGGTGGAGCACCAAACGGATGTTGAGGGAAATTGCGCGATCGCCCACTTTTCGCAATTCCTCAGTCATCGAATCTAACACTGTTTCCCCCAAATCTGTATCTGCAAAAGGGAAGAGTGCAGAAGTCATTCGATACAATTTAATCCCATTTGCGTAGCAGAAATTAATCGCTTTGTCAACTCGTTTTAAGTTATCTGCATACAACTCGCGCAATACTGTTTCTTGTTCAATTTCTGTTAGCTGCAACAGTCGCTTCCGCGTGACTGTGCGGAAACGAACTGCATCTGAAGTCGTAATGCAGACCAATCCTAATTCTGGCTGTTTTTGACTTAACAACACTTGGCTAATATTGCTCCTTCATAATATCTAGCTTTAATCTTATTTTAACATAGGTTCGTAGTAACAATACTCCGGACAGTTTTTAAAGAGGGATGCGATCGCAATACAGGAGAGAAGTAAAAAAAGTGAATGCAATCTTAACCCAAAATAAGCAGAAAAAAAGGCACTCTTTTCGGTTAAGCTATAAAAACACACAAGCTTAA
>JANNOR010000265.1:0-10890 GCA_031399265.1 Cyanobacteria bacterium SOY_34_metabat_3
TTAAGCTTGTGTGTTTTTATAGCTTAACCGAAAAGAGTGCCTTTTTTTCTGCTTATTTTGGGTTAAGATTGCATTCACTTTTTTTACTTCTCTCCTGTATTGCGATCGCATCCCTCTTTAAAAACTGTCCGGAGTATTGATGATTAACAGCGTACTAAAGAGATGAACTAAGGCGATCGCAATTCCCGCGAACCGCGTCAAGGATATAATTTCACGATCGAAAAGACAAGACATTAGTACGACAATGTTTTATTCTGTTGGCGGATGCCAGCCAGCACTAATCCACTGACGCCTAACGGTAACAGCAATATTATTGTTTAGTTGTAGTGCTGTGACTGTCACGCGACCGCAGTCTGTGAGTCCTCTAATTTCTGTGCCTTTTTCACTCCAAGCAAAATGTTGTGACCATTGCTGAGTGCGCGGATTAAACAACCTAACGCGCGTTTGCGTGACAGCATCTAATGCGTCCGTTTGGGTTCCTTTGTAATTATTGCACAGACTACAAGCCAGCCAGAGATTTTCTTCATCGTCATTGCCGCCAACTGCTTTGGGAATAATATGGTCAATTTCCAATATTCCCAGGACATACATTTGTAAACTACGGCAATAACCGCATCGGTTTTGAGCTTGGGCGCGAATTCTGGTTTTGACTTGTTCAGAAATAGCCATTATAGTTATCCTTGTAATGGTTCGAGCAAGCCGCGTCGCACAGATTCATTTAAGGCTTGAGCTTGTCGCAGCAGTCTATCTTCATAGATATGAATTAATGCCTGCAATTCTTCACGTTCAACTTGGGTAATTGTACCGCATTGTTTGCGTTCTAGTAATTCACTCAATCGTTGCTCTTGGACTGGTTGCAGCCGGAGTTGAGTTAAGGCGATTACTTCCGAATCAGACAATGCTGATACTGGTTTAGCGGTTGGTAAGAGAAAATTTTCCAGAGTTTCTACTAAAATTTCACTGACGCTGCGGTGGCATTGCTGCGCTAGTAATTCTGCTTGGCGATAGACTTCATCGGACAAATTCAGGGTGATTTGGGCGGTCATAGGTGGGATGCTATGAAACGAATATCTATACTATGCCATATTTTACTTGTAGATGTTCTAGGGTGGATTTAAAACTTCATCTGCCGGAGCCTCTTGCAGTGTGGATTCGAGTCGATCGGCAAGTGCTTCAAACATAGGGCATTGTTGGCTAGTCAGTCTTTTTCATTTTAGGGCTAAACGGGGATGTTTGGATTAATGTTTTGGTAAAAGTTAGATTTTTTATCTTTTCACCGCTGATGAACGCGGATTAACGCTGAAACTACTTCAAATTCATGTAGCAGGGTACGTTTGTCCAAACTCTACTTTCTGGAATATGATTAAAGTATTTTCGTCACCTAGCCACAATTTTAATGTCTGTTTATGCCCAAAAAGATTCGAGAACTCAAAAGCCTGCTGCTAAAAGCTGGGTTTACTTATCGTTCGGCAAAAGGCAGCCATACAAGATGGGTTCATCCTTTACTGTCTAATGAACCAATTACTATTGCTGGAAATGATGGCGATGATGCGAAACTGTATTTAGAGAGAGAAGTTAATCGAAAACTTGGAATATTGAAAGCAATTGAAGAAGAGGAACCTGAATCATGAAATTACCTTATATAATTGTTATTCAATGGTCGGATGAAGATAACTGCTATCTAGTTCACTTACCTGATTTTCCATCTCAGCAGTTCCACACTCATGGAGATACCTACGAAGCCGCTTTGAAGAATGCAGTAGAGGTATTAGAGCTTTTAGTTGAAGAATATCAGGTAGATGGTAAATCTCTCCCAGAACCTAAAACTTTAGTAGAAAACTTGCTGTTTGCTTGAATATTGATTTGAAGCGATCGCCATTCCCAAAAAACAGGCGATCGTTTTTATAGTTGGATGTTTTGCAGTTATTTGATGTTGGTTTTTGTGTATTCTGCGATCGCCCGTTGGAGTGTGAACAGGGTGCGATCGACCTTTTGGACTTTTTCGATTAACAACCTCCGTCTCAAGGATTCGACGGCTTTTAGAAATTCTGAAGGGGATAATTCGAGCAGGGCTGGCTTTTTGGAGATTTCGACTGGTTTGTTTTGATTTGCCAACCAGGACATGACTTGTTTTTCGGAGTCTGACAAGCGATGAAAATGTTGGTGCAATAACATTTCGTAATTTTGCCATATTTTAGTTGTAGATTTTCTAGGTTAACCCGCTCGCACTGCGTCCCGAAACACTTTCAAAGCTTCTTTTTCTTCCGACATTTGCAGACATCTCCCCAGCAATTCTATATCCAAATCCGGCAACAGCATACTCCGAGAAACTAGCTCGTAACCCTCTGATTTCAGTTGGTAAATAGCAAATACTCCGTCTTCCCAAAACCACACTTCCGCTACGTTAAATCTGCGGTAGTATTCCAGTTTGTTAATAGTCCCGCTGGTAAAAACAACTTCGATCGCCAAATCGGGTATTTCTCGCCTCAGCCGGTCTTCGCCAAAGTAGTAAGATAAATCTGGTTCCTTGCTGCTGCCTTTTGTTTCCCCTTGGAGTGTAGCGCTACCCGTCGGCGTAAAACTCATATCTTTTTCTATAAAAAACTGACATAACATTCCTGCCATCAGATATTTAATGGTTTCGTGTTCCGGCGAAAGTGTCATAATTTCTACATATCCGTCGAGGTAAGACAAGCGAACACTGCGAGTGTACTCTAGCAAAGAATCCAGAGCTTTAAACTGCTCCCAAGTCATTGATAGCGGCAAAATCAACCGCTGTTCTGGGAGTGTAGTCAATGGGGGGTGAATTGTAGCGGTCATTTATACTTTCCCCGAGTTTGAGTTGCCACTTCTTGATTAGCTTAAAAATTATCTAAATGGAAAACTGTTTTAATATCAATCTTGCCAAATTCCCGGCATTTGTAGGGACACGGCACTGCCGTTTCCCTACATAAAACTAGGACACGTTACTGCCATTTCCCTACTCGAAATAGGCTTTGAATCTACCTACAAGTATCTAAGCCAAAAACTGGAATTGAGAGCCATTAACTGCCAAAGCAAACGGACTTGCCGGTTCAAATGAACCGATCAGTTCAAAGTTATTCGTGTTTAAGACTATCCCCAATATTTGTCCGTTACTGCGATTCCGAATCACCATATCATTAAGAATCCCATCGTTATCATAAGCGATTAGATCGTCGTCAGTAAAGAGCAGATTTAATTCTGTCAAGCCGTCATTCAAACCGATGCGATCGCCCTCGTCAAAGCTAAAGTCGGTAATCACGTCGGCTCCATTGACTCCAAATGTTTCATTGCTTCTGAGCACAAATAGGTCAGCACCGGGGCCTCCTGTGAGTACGTCAATTCCCCGATCGCCCGCTAAGAAATCATTGCCGTCATTGCCGTCTAAATCGTCGTCTCCTTGCCCTCCCCGCAGGATATCGCTCCCGAATCCTCCAAAAATAATATCGTTTCCCGCGTCGCCCCTAACTACGTCGCTGCCTTCATTTCCATCCAGACGATCGTTATCTTTGCCGCCGTAAATGATGTCATTTCCGCCGCCACCGCCGATAACATCATTGCCGTTATTTCCTAACAGCCGTTCGTTGCCATCCGACGAACCTGCTATGGTATCGTTGCCGTCCAGTCCCCAAACTCCCCAGGGAAAAGATGACAAATTTCCATTCTCTACATTAATCTCATCTGATGTAGCGAATCCCAAAAAACGCGGCCCGCCGCCAGCAAACACAGGAAATCCAGTCAGATCGCCGATGAGATTGTTAATTGTTAAAGCCATAATTATGTCCTTTGAAAGATGCTGCTCTTTATATTATATATTTTAATTCTTGCCTTGCCAAATCGCAAATTTATTTTGATTATTGTCGGAACTTTTGTTTGCTAAATTAGATCGTTTACGGTTGCATTGCAATATATTTGAATGAGCTAGCGCGCTCGCGTCGTCTCGAAGAGAAGCATAGATGGCGAGCCAGATGCTCGCACTGCATAATTCCGATGCTCCAGATTTGATATTAGTCACTGGCAATCTGCTTGCCAATTACCAATTACCAATTACCTGGGTTCTGGCTCGTTCAAGAAGAAAGCTACTATATATTTCGCCTCAGAGTCAAATAGCATTAGTCGCTGACACTATCCGCTACGAGTTACCGCTTATAATGGGTGTTACCAGCCAAGTCGCAAACACGTTAATATCACCTATAACGTCGAGACTGAGAGGTTGTTTGTGAATAAAAGTAAAAGTTTCTGGGGCGATCGTCCGAGAAACTCCCCGGTTTCCGATACCTATACACAAACTTTACAAACATGATATAAATTCTTTACAAATCGATAAATCGCCGATCGCTAACATTATCTGGCAAAATTTACTGCTTTCAGGTGCTTTCCTCATGCCGACTCCGAAATCGTCTTCGCGTCAAAATAACAACCACTCCGTAAAATCACTGATGCCCGCAGATATGGACTCTACTGAGCAAGACAATAACAGTTTGCAAAGCGAAGTTAACATGGAACAGCTACTGCAAGCTTTGGCGGCGGGAGTACCGACTCAATCTGCCGAAATTGAACGCTTGAAAACATGGAAACAAGACTTGCAGTGGGTGTTTCAATTTCTCGGCAACCGTCGCGTTTTAATCGCGGTAATCGAGCCGGGAACTTTTGCCCTGCGCTACGCTAACGCCGCTTTCTGCCGTTTGGCTGGCTGGGAAGGAACGCCCCTGGGAAGCGGGCAAATTGGCGGTTTGTTTGCAGGAATGGGCATTACTCTGCTGGAACTATTCGAGGAGTGGGACGGCAAAACAGCGGAACAGTTGTACCGCCGCCACGTTTTACACTGGGTATTTAAACAATCTTATCAAATTGACCTCGCAGCTTTGCGAGTGCTTGATGAACCGGTGATGGCTGCGGTAAAATGTCGGGTACATCCAGAACCGAGATATGTCGAATTTTGGCTGGGTTCGGAACAGTTGACAATCAATCGGATCGACCAAAAAATAGATGAATTTGCGAATTTGCATTTGCAGTTAATGCCTGTTTCGGAACGGGAAGCTTGGTTGATGCAGCCGAATCAATTGGCGATTTTAGCCGATCGCTTGCAGTTGGATAATTACCAAGTAGAAGGCTTGCTGGTACTCGAAGGTTTTGATGTCACCATACAGGAACAAATTCGGCGGCTGACACAGTTATTAATCGATCGCGATTCCATGCTGCGCCCCGACAAATTTGAAAGAATAGACGGTTGTTTGCGATCGCTCTTTAATGCTGACGGTACTTTGCTGCTGCGCCCCGATGGCGAACAGGTACAGATATTAGTTGCTAAAGGCGGCGAAAATTTGCAGCCGATTGTTTATTCGATGACTTCTCTAGAAGATTCTCATTTCTTGAAAGCAACGGCGGCAAATCAAGTCTGGAATGTGCCAGATTTGCGACGAGAATGCGACACCGATTGCGATCGGGCTTTGCGGAAAATGGGCGTGCGATCGATGTTACTCGTACCCCTAGTCGTAAAAACCGTCACCCGCGAGGGCTGCGTGCAGCGGATTTTGGGTCTGGTGGGGCTGTTGTGCGATCGGCCCAACCACTTCAACGGGATTGACTCCCAGCACGCCCAAGAACTGATTCCCGCCTTCATTGCAGCCCTGCGACAAGCCATGCAGCAGCGGTTCAGCCACATTCACAACATCCACCCCGCCGTCGAATGGCGCTTCGTCCAAGAAGCTGAGAGACGCAGTTGGGGATTGCAGCAGGAAACTATTCTATTTGCTGACGTTTATCCGCTGTTTGGAATTTCTGATATTCGCGGTTCTAGCGACGAGCGAAACCGAGCCATTCAAACTGATTTGCTCGAACAATTTCGCTTGGCTTTAGCCATAATTGATGCCGTTTGCGAAACAAAAACTACTCACCTCGGCCAACAACTGCGACTCGATTTACTCGACTACATCGAGCATTTAAAACAAAAAGTAACAGTTGATATGGAGGTGCGAGCTGCCGAGTATTTGAACGAAAAATTAGAAGTATATTTTGACTATTTTGTGCAGTGCGGAACGCAAGTTCAGGAAGCAGTCGAAGCTTACCGATCTGCTTGCAAAAATGAGCACAACTGCGTTTACGGCGATCGCACTCGCTATGACGAAATGCTGCATTTAATTAGCAGCAAACTCCAAGAAACCTGGACTCGCTGGCAAGAACGAATGCAGAAAATTCTGCCTCACTACTGCGACATCGAATGCACCGACGGCATGGATCACATGATTTATGTCGGAAAGTCGATCGATAGCAGATTCAGTCAGTTTCACCTCCACAGTTTGCGGTACGAACAACTGCGGGCAATTTGCGACTGCGGGCGCACAGTTTTTCGCCTGCAAGCCGAGTCGCAAATTAACATGGAACTGGCGCATTTAGTATTAGTACAAAATACCACAATCGACATTTTTCACAATGAAAATACAGAAAAAATGTTTGATGTCAAAGGCACTCGCGACATCCGCTACGAACTTGTCAAAAAGCGGATCGAAAAAGCCGTTGACAAAGACGCACAAGAGCGAATTACCCAATCGGGAATGCTGACTGTAGTTTATTCAACCGAGGACGAGTGGGAAGAGTACGAGCAATATTTGCGCTATTTGTCTCGCGAAGGTTGGGTCGAGTCAAAAATTCAGACTGGCATGGTAGAATCGCTGCAAGGAGTCAGCGGTTTGAAATTTGCCCGCGTCCGTATTTTACCGGAACAAAAATCACTTGCTGAATATCGCGAAGTTACGGTTGTAGAAGATTGAAAATCGACAATTCAAACAGCAATTACTAGCAGTAAGGTGCGCAATGCGCACCCTACAAGATATCTAACGATCGGTGGAAACCAGACAATGCCACGTTTCCTCTAAACTTGTATATTTTGCTTGTGACTGGTGACATCACAAAAGGCGATCGGCATCACATAAATGTTCACTAAATTAGCGCTACTCTAAGTTAAATTAGATGCCATTTATTTTAAATAAACCTATGCCAACCCTTTCAGAATACCAAATCAATTCTATTCTGCACGAAGGCGCCGAAACAATTATCTATCGCGGACAGACATCGATTAACCAGCCCGCAACAATTCTTAAAGTTCTGAAAGCCGAATATCCGACACTCGAAGCCATTACTCGCCTCAAACACGAATATCAAATCCGCCAAAATTTAGATAGCGAACTAATCGTCAAAGCCCTCACACTCGATCGCTTTGACCACCGACTAGGACTGATTTTAGAAGACTTTGGCGGCGAATCTTTAGGACAACTGCTGGAAAGAGAAACACTGAGTGCGAGAACCACTTTAAACATCGCCATCCAAATCGTCAAAGCCTTAGAATACCTGCGCCAAAGTCAGATTATTCACAAAGATATCAAACCCAGCAACATCATTATTAACTCCCAAACAAAACAAGTTAAACTCACAGACTTTGGGATTGCGACAAAACTAAACAAAGAAAACCCGCAATTCAACAATCCCAACTGCGTCGAAGGCACATTAGCTTATATGTCACCCGAACAAACCGGGAGAATGAACCGCACCCTCGACTACCGCACCGACTTTTATTCCCTCGGAATTACCCTGTATGAAATGCTAACAAATCGTTTGCCATTTCAAAGCAGCGACCCCTTAGAAATAGTTTACAGCCACATCGCCCTTCAAGCAATTGCGCCCCATCAAATCAATTCAGATATTCCGCCAGCAATTTCAGAAATAGTCATAAAATTGATGGCAAAAAATGCCGAAAATAGATATCAAAGTGCAGCCGGATTGTTAGCAGACTTAGAGATTTGTTTGCATCAGTTAGAAACAACAGGAGAAATTACCGATTTTATCCCAGGACGCTTAGATATTCTCAGCCAATTGTTGATACCCCAAAAATTGTACGGGAGACAACAACAAGTCAACGAACTATTAGCAGCATTTGAACGTGTAGGGGCGGGTTCACCCGAATCTGTGCCACCCAATCAAGATATACAAAACCCCGCCCTCCCCCACCCAGAAACTGTTGCACGATTAGCAGCATTTGAACGCGTAGGGGGGGGTTCACCCGAATCTCTGCCACCTAACCGAAATACAGAAATACCCGCCCGTTCCCAAAGCGAATTAATGCTAGTATCCGGCTATTCTGGAATCGGCAAATCAGCAGTAGTCAACGAAGTTAGCAAACCAATAACTCGCTCAAAAGGCTACTTTATCAGCGGCAAATACGACCAATTCAAACGCAACATTCCCTACGCATCATTAATTCAAGCATTCAACTCGCTGCTGCGACAATTGCTAACAGAAAGCACTGCTTCTATAGAAAGATGGCGGACTAAAATTTCAACAGCTTTAGCAACAGACGGCAAAGTAATTGCCGATGTAATTCCCGATCTTGAATTAATCGTTGGCAAACAGCCCGAAGTAGCAGAACTCAGCCCTGTAGAATCGCAAAATCGCTTCAATCGCGTATTCAAAGAATTTATTCGCGTCTTCGCCCAAAAAGAACACCCGCTAGTTATCTTTTTAGACGATTTGCAGTGGGCTGATTCAGCAACCTTAAAGTTGATGCAAACACTGATAAGTGACCCAGAACAGCAATATTTGCTGCTGATAGGTGCTTATCGAGATAACGAAGTTAGTCCGACTCACCCGTTAATTCAGACAGTCGAAGAAATAGAAAAAACGGGTACGGTTGTCAACA
This sequence comes from Cyanobacteria bacterium SOY_34_metabat_3, assembly GCA_031399265.1. GTDB lineage: Bacteria > Cyanobacteriota > Cyanobacteriia > Cyanobacteriales > Microcoleaceae > Microcoleus. The sequence continues at coordinate 8,714 of JANNOR010000265.1, forward strand.
ATATCGTGCTGCAACCGCTGGATTTAGAAAATGTGACGGAATTAGTCGCTGACACGCTAAACAACCGCACAAAAAAAATCAATAATCTAGCCGAGTTAATCTGCAATAAAACTGGCGGCAATCCTTTTTTCTTGACGCAACTCCTACAAGCACTTTATCAAGAAAACCTTTTAAAGTTTGACTTTGATTCTCCAGGAGGCAAAGGAGGCTGGGATTGGAGTATCGATCAAATTCAAGCGATTGGAATTACCGATAAAAGTGTGGTGGAACTGGTAGCTAGTCGGATTAAAAAGCTCCCCGCAGCCACGCAAGAAGTGTTAAAATTAGCAGCTTGTGTGGGTGATAAATTTGCTCTAGATGTGCTGTCACTTGTCAGCGAAGAGTCAGCTAATGTTACAGCTACTGAACTTTATTCAGCTTTGCAAGCAGGGTTGATTCTGCCCTTGAGCGATGCTTACCGCATTCCTTTAGTTTTCGATCGCACTGAATCAATAAACCTCAAATTAGACACTTCACGGGTTAGTTACAGATTTTTGCACGATCGCGTCCAGCAAGCGGCATATTCGCTCATTCCCGAGCACCATAAGCAATCCACCCATTTAAAAATCGGTCAACTACTGTTACAGAATACTCCACCTGAAAAACTAGAAGAAAACATCTTTGATATTGTCAATCAGTTGAATGTCGGAATTGATACGATTGACAATCCCGCCGAAAAGACGCAGTTAGCAACATTAAATTTAACTGCGGGCCGCAAGGCAAAAGCGGCGAATGCTTACGAAGCTGCTGTCAGGTATTTGCGGGTTTCTATGGAATTGTTGCCAGCGGATTGTTGGCAAAGTCAGTATGACTTGACGTTAGCAATTTACGAGTCAACAGCGGAATCTGAATATTTAAACAGCAACTATGAAGATTCTAAAAAAATCATCGATATCATCCTGCAACAGGCAAAAACTCTACTGGACAAGGTGAATACTTACGAACTTCAAATCCAGTCTTATAATATTAAATATAAATTTGTAGAAGCACTAAATATAGCACTAGAAGTGCTGAACTTGTTAGGTATTTCTTTTCCTAAAAACCCCAACGCGCTAACTATTATAGCCGGACTGATTCATACAAAACTGAGCTTGGGAATTAAACGAATTGAGGATTTAGCTAGCTTACCAAAAATGACAGATCCCAATCAACAAGCAGCGATGCGGATTTTATCAGGGATGCTCACCAGTGCTACGGCGGCCAAGCCCCGATTAGTACCACTACTGACATTTATGATGGTCAAGCTGTGCATTAAATATGGCAATTCCCCTTATGCTAGTGTCGCCTACGTTTATTACGGCGTAATTTTGTGCAACCTAGGAGACATTAGCTTGGCATACGAATTCGGCCAACTGGCAATTAGGATGTTAGATAAATTTCCATCCTGTTCAATCAAAAGCAGGGTTTATGCAGCTTTTGGTATTTGCATTCAACCGTGGAAAAGCGATATTAATTTAACATTAGGCGTTCTCAAGTCAGGTTTTCAAGCCGGGATGGAAAGTGGAAATTTGGAATTTGCGGGTTATTGTATGGGTGAGTATTGCAAAAACTCTTTGTGGATGGGAAAGCCTCTTAGTCTGGTTGAAGAGGAGATAGGTAAGTATCTGAAACTAATGCAGGAACTTAAGCAAGAAGGCTGTCAACTATATGTAGGTCTAGAGAGACAGATAGTGTTCAATTTGTGCGGCACAAATGGCGAACCATGCCATTTAGTCGGGGAGAACTTTAATGAAGTCGAAAGAATTCCTTCTTTGATAGAAGGTAAAAATTTTATGCAACTTTTTTTTGTTTATAATGCCAAAGCTATGTTGAATTTTATGTTTGGAAATTACGAACAAGCCTTGGAAAATTCAAGGTTATTTGAGAAATATGAAGAATCGGTATCCGGTTTTTATGTAGTTTCCATTAGTAACTTATACTACTCTCTTAGCCTCATAGCTTTGTCTCCCCAAGCTGATAAAAATAAGCAAAAGCAATATCTGAAAAAAGTGGTAAAAAACCAAAAAAAGATGCACAAATGGGCAGTTCATGCTCCGATGAATTACCAACATAAATACGATTTGGTAGCAGCGGAGAAAGCGCGAGTGTTGGGGTACGATACCGAAGCAATGAATTTGTACGATCGCGCAATTGCAGGA
>JANNOR010000266.1:0-3661 GCA_031399265.1 Cyanobacteria bacterium SOY_34_metabat_3
GATCGCTCAAACAAATGCGATCGTCCGCCCCGCAATCAAATTAGGCAGTCGCGGCTCGTCGGTGAGCGAACTCCAAGCCGCTCTTAAATTGTTAGGATTTTACTCTGAGGCTGTAGACGGGATTTTTTCACAAAGCACAGCCGCCGCTGTGTCTAAGTTCCAGGAAGCTGCTGGCATCGCTCCCGACGGCATAGTGGGTCAAGAGACTTGGAATCGCTTGTTTCCGGCGTCTCCAGGCGCGATCGAAAGGCCGATCGCCAATGCTCCCACAACCGCCGAAAATTCAGAGACTAACCCCCAACCGCAGCCTACCAATTTTCCGGTTTTGAGAAGACGAATGCGCGGCCCCGCAGTCAGAGAGTTGCAAGAGCGGTTGCGCGCCAAGGGATTTTTGCGCGCCAGGGCTGACGGCGTTTTCGGCCGGGAAACTGAAGCTGCTGTCAAGGCGGCTCAGCGACAATATCAATTACCCGCCGATGGGATTGTCGGCCGCGCCACTTGGGAAGCTCTGCTGCGGTGACAGCAAGGTAATAAGCTGTGGCGCATTTTAAAGGCAGAACAGCTTACCCGCAAATGATCTTCCCGATGCCCAATGCCCTGTTTGGCCAATGCCCAATCCCTAATAATCGCTTTCGGAAGTATTTCTGCACGTCAAAAAGTGTCAAGTTTGGTAAACAATGTATTGTCATGCGGACAGGTTGTGCTAGTTTAAAAACATGAAGGGCATAACCAAGAAGCACAAAAAACTTGGATAAAAAATTTGGAATTAGAGCATTTGTCCCGATCGGCTCTGGTTCTCGGGCAACGGTTGAATGGTGTAACGTATTGGTACGAGAAAGGTTGACATGGCGATCGAGATTAATTAAATAGTTTGAGTCTATTGGATTAATCGAAATGTGCGATCGGGCAGTCAAACACAGAAGTCTGAATAGACTCCGCCAATACCTAGCTCAGAACAAAGTAGTTGCTCAAAAAGTCCATCCTTAGTCGTAGCTTGCTACTAAAATCAGCTTAGCTAAAAACTCACTTGAATCAACTGAAATTACAACCTTTGAGGGTCTGGCAATCCGATTGCTAGGCCCTCAAAGTTTGTTGTTGGGTTTGTAGTAAGGACTTTAGTCCTTATTGAGTAAAAGCTTTAATAAAAGACTGAAGTGCTTACTACGAACCTGGTTTTAGGAAGGACTGAAGTCCTCATTACGAACTTTACTACGAACCTTATTTTAGGAAGGACTGAAGTCCTCACTACGAACTTTACTACGAACCTGTTTTAGGAAGGACTGAAGTCCTCACTACGAACCTGGAAGGACTGAAGTCCTCACTACGAACCTGGTTTTAGGAAAGGAAGGACTGAAGTCCTCACTACGAACCTTATTTAATGTCTTCAATTCGCACATTCAAACCGTTTTTGGCGAGCATTTGTGCTAATTCCTCAGCTTTTTCGCGTTCTTGAAAAACACCGGCTTGGATTACCGCTCGCCCGTTGGCAAAAGTACGAAAAGCATCAGGAACTAGAGATTGCATTTTTTGTCTCGCGTCTTGACTTTCGGCGTCTACAACTACACGATACCGGAAACCTAAAGCTTTAGCTCGATCGCCAGATCGCGAACTTTCCCTTGAATCTGGCAAGGAATTTTCCCCGGAATCAGCTACAGGATTTCCCCCTAAATCAGCAGGTACGTAGCCTCCCCTTCCTATCGGAATGTTGCGGCCTGGAACCGGCAATTTACCATCGGAAGAAACCGAACTAGCACTATCAAAATTGGGAGGGAGAATTGGCTGGCGCACTGCAATTTCGGGAACCGATCGAGCATCTGGATCGGGGACGGAAATTGCGATCGCCCGTGTCGCAACAGGCACAGAATTGGTGTTTCTGGGAGGAAGAAGAGGCTGCAACTGACTATTTGTCGGTGTCAGTCGATTTTCGACTCTTGGCGGTTGTGGCGCTCTTTGAGTCCTCGGAGTTAGCGGCCCGGGAGTGTAAGCAGGAAGAGAAGTTTCTGGGCCGCCAGTACCCGAAGGTCGATCGACTCTTAGCGGCAAACTACTTCTGGCAATTGGCTGGGATGGGCTAAAAGTTCCGGCCACATCGATCGAACCCGTCGTCCGGTTGCTCAACAACTGATTCCCGTAAGCTGGGATTACTTGACCTTTGGCGGCATTGTTCACATCGTACTGGCCGTTATTGCGAATCACATTTCCCCCCGGTTCGGCTGAAGTTCCCAAATCTGGGAGCGATCGGGCGATCGCCACAATTCCGTCCCGCTGATTACTTTCGATATAATTGTTACGCAGCACCGGTCTAGCATCAGCTTGCACCACCACGCCGTCCTTATTGCGAGTAATTTTGTTGCCGATCAACAGAGGCGAAGCGTTCTGCGCTACATTTATCCCAAATCCAGTATTTTCAAAGGTATTATCTCGAACTTCCGGCCGGGAACTACCAAAAATCGTAATGCCATTAGCTCCATTTTTTGAGAAAAAATTCGCCCCAATCGTCGGCCTTCCAGTACCTACTACCGAAATCCCGTCGTGAGTGCTCCCCGAAAAAGTATTGTTAACCACGATCGGAGAACTCGATTCGATCCACAAAGCGTAACCGCGATAGTTGGTATTCGTCACCGTTACCCCGCTGAGTCCCGCCCCGTCTGCACCTAAAATCGCGATATTTTGACCCGCCGAAGTCGGACTGAGAAAGTCTCCTCCGCCTTTGATCACAATATTCTGGCCGCGAGTGTTGGGATTTCCCTGAACAGTCACGCTGGGCCTGAGCATTAACGGAAATTTTTCGCCGCTTTGAGCGCTGTAAGTACCGGGCGCTAGCAAAATCGCTGTCTTGGGCGGGGCCACGCTTAAGGCGTAGGTGAGGGTTTTGAACGGAGCTCGATCGCTGCCATTTCCCCCCGTGTCGCTACCCCCGGTAGAACTCACGTAGAGTATGTTAATGTCGCTCTGGAGGGCCTGAGAAATTAGCCCGACGGAGCCCATCTCGGCTGCGATAACAGACGGTTGAAGGTGGCAAAAAGCTGTGCTGGCAAAGACTAGCAGAAGGCATGAACTCACGCCTTTGTTTGCCGATGGCGTTCCGCCCTCGCCCGTGCTACGACTTTCTTTGCACTTGTTCTGTTCTAATTTTAGGATCATAAAAAAACGCAATTTATCTTTGAGCCGGGTTTCGCATCCCGTGTTTCGTGTCGGGTTTTTGCGATCGAAGAAGTTTAAATTCCCCCGCTTGTTTGGGTTTTTCTCCCTTAATCTTTTGTATTCTTCTGCTAACCTCACGGCTCTCCTCCGAAGTGTGGTATGCAGCTTAACGATTCCACTCTCAACAAGTTTGATCCATTATGCTTTTTTTTCCTTAAAAGAAATTAAATTACCATAAACCTACCCTTTCAGCCATTGTATCCCTACTTTCTAGACTGATTCTATTTACTTAACGTATTTACCTCATTACAGCCGTTGAGTCAGCTTACTCACAAGCCGTAGCTTTCTAGAGTGATTCTAAGGATAGCTACCTATTATCAATACTCCGGACAGTTTTTAAAGAGGGATGCGATCGCAATACAGGAGAGAAGTAAAAAAAGTGAATGCAATCTTAACCCAAAATAAGCAGAAAAAAAGGCACTCTTTTCGGTTAAGCTATAAAAACACACAAGCTTAA
>JANNOR010000198.1:0-26531 GCA_031399265.1 Cyanobacteria bacterium SOY_34_metabat_3
CAGCGCCTGGCGCGCAGTGGTGCGCATGCCCAGCTGCGCGAGCACGGTGCCGAGGTCGTGCAGGTCGGAGCGCAAAGCGAGACGGCACTGCCGTCTCCTCTATATCATAGGTCGTTGTAACCGGAATTGATATGAGTACAATCGGAATTGATATAACAAAATAGAATACCAAAACCCCGATTTATTCAAGAAGTAGGGGTTATAAGAACAAGATTTTGCAATTAGTTGAGGGCCAGTTCCTCCGCAAGTTGTACTGTAACATTGCGGTTTTCCTCAAAACTTAGTAATATTATAGCCTTTCTCGGTTAGGTGAAATACACCTGGTAATAGGTAATAGGTAATAGGTAATTTTGACTTAGTTAATCTGAAATAATTTTTGTAAAATATCGGCGGAGACTTGTACGATCGCCTATACTGAATCTAACAAATCGGTTCTAATGGGAAGCAGCCATTAGAGGAAACGGGGAAAGTTTGGTGCAAGTCCAACGCTGTCCCGCAACTGTAATAAAAGCCCGATCGCTTTTTGAGTCAGAATGCCCGCCGATGTGTTGGTTCACATAGTCTGATCTGCGAGGTACAGTTTGAAGGCACGAAATCGGAAGTTAGTCAGCCTGGGATTGATGACTGGCTTGAGTTGTTATATTGTCCTGGCTTCGGCAACACCAGCCGCTGCTATGCACATTTCAGAAGGTTTTTTGCCTGTACAATGGGCGGCGTTTTGGTGGATGGTGGCTTTACCTTTTTTTGTGGTAGGTTTGCGTGAAATTAATCGCATCACGAAAGAACACCCGGAACTTAAACTATTACTAGCTTTAGCAGGTGCATTTACTTTTGTGCTTTCTGCTTTGAAAATTCCCTCGGTAACTGGGAGTTGTTCTCACCCAACGGGTACTGGTTTGGGTGCGATTTTGTTTGGCCCTTCGGTGATGGCTGTACTTGGTGCTTTAGTGCTGTTATTTCAATCTGTTTTGTTAGCCCACGGCGGGCTGACAACCTTGGGAGCAAATATGTTTTCGATGGCGATTGTTGGGCCGTTTGCTGCGTATTTTATCTATCAATTGCTGATGCGAACTGGCAGCCAACGGGCGGCAATTTTTTGTGCGGCTGCGATCGCAGATTTGCTGACTTATGTGGTGACTTCGATGCAGTTGGCGTTAGCTTTCCCGGCTGCGAGTGGCGGTTTTATGGCTTCGTTTATCAAGTTTGCTAGCATTTTTGCGATTACTCAAGTACCGCTGGCGATTAGTGAGGGATTGCTGACTGTATTGGTTTGGAATTGGCTACATTCTTACGGGCAACCAGAGTTAGAAACTCTGAAATTATTGAAACAGGAGTCCTAAGCCATGAGTCAGAAAAATACAAGAAATCAGCAAGCTACTTCGCAACAAAATTGGATGTTGGTAATTGGAGTTGTCGTACTTGCCGTGATTCCTTTAGCTTTTGTGCGCGGTGAATATGGCGGCTCGGATGACCAAGCTAAGAAAGCGATTACCGAGATTCAACCCGATTATAAACCTTGGTTTAATCACTTGTTTGAGCCGGCTAGCGCCGAAATTGCCAGTCTATTATTTGCGACTCAGGCGGCGCTGGGGGCGGGTGCGATCGGCTATGCGATCGGGCTTTATAAAGGTCGATCGCAATCTCAGAAATCTGATGATAAATCGCCGCTGGAATGAATCATCAGATTGATAGTCTGGCTTATACCAATCGTTTGCGCGGGTTGCCGCCAACTCACAAATTATCGTTTGCGATCGCCCTTTTGATTCTATCTTTGCTGTCTGGGGCGATCGTCCAACTTGCGATCGGCCTTTGGTTAGCAGTCTGGATCGTCATCTATGCGGGCATTCCGGGGAAACTTTACCTGCGGTTGCTGTCGCTACCGTTGATGTTTTTGCTGACGAGTTTGCCTGCTTTGGCGATCGGTGGAATTGGGTTAAATCAAATCCAAACAATGCAGTGGGATATTTGGCAAGGTTGGGGGATTAGCATCGGCAATTTGTATCTGTATGTGAGTCGCACTGGATTATACCAAGTGAGTCTGTTATTCCCGCGCACTTTGGCATCGACAAGTTGTATGTATTTCATCCTGTTGACGGTGCCATTTACGGAAACCTTGCAAATCCTCAGAAAATTGCGCTTTCCGGCTTTGCTGACAGAACTTTTGTTGCTGATGTATCGGTTTATTTTTAGCTTATTGGCGATCGCCGATGAACTTTGGATCGCCCAAAACTCGCGCTGCGGCTATCGTACTTGGAAACTAGGAATGCGTAGTTTAGGCATTTTAATCGGGCAATTGCTTCAGCGAACCTTGGTAAATTACCGTCAAGTTTCCTTGAGTTTAGCATCGCGCGGCTTTAATGGAGAATTGCGGGTTTGGCATTCTTCCCCTTACAAACCTTCGCGAAGATATACATTTGAAGCGCTGTTTGGCTGCACGGTTTTAACTTTGTTAAGTGCGGTATTTTAAAATAAATAAAGAAATGAGGAGACGGCAGTGCCGTGTCCCTACCGCGATAAATTGTAGGGAGACGGCACTGCCGTCTCCTCTATATCATTCCGGCGCAGTCGGAATTGATATGAATTCCCTGCCCGACTGAAGATATGACTTTTATGAGTATAATGCATGACTTTAATGAATTGACGCCACAAGAAACCTGTTGAATAATTGTAGTCAACAATTATCTTGTGGAAACCCTATGATAAATAAACGCATCCTCAAAAAAATAGTTTTTTCATTACTAGCATTATTAAGCCTCCTGTTAGTCACAGTGACTCATGCAGCCGCCCAACAACTACCGTTTTACTGGGATAACATCAATGTTGCGATCGATGTTCAGACGAACGGAGATATGTTAGTTACTGAAACGCAAAAATATGTATTCACAGCAGACTACACCAATGAACGGTATCGCTATATTCCGTTAGATAAGGTCGATGCAATTAAAGATGTGACCGTTGCCGAAAATAATCAAATAATTCCTAGTAGCACAGGAACTGAAAACAATCAACTTTGGATTCGTTGGCAACATGAACTAAAACCGCCAGACATACATACTTTTGTCATCAAATATCGGGTAGTAGGTGGATTGCAGTTAGATGGTGGGAATACTTTAGTTTATTGGAAAGCGATTGCAGCGGGTCGAAAAGCGCCAGTTAATACTGGAAAAGTTACGGTGAAGTTACCCGAAGCTTTGTCAGGAAAAGTTCTCTCGTTTACGAATTTTGGTGCAGCAGCAGTTCCCCGTCAAGTAGATACTAAAACTTTTGAATTTGTGGCAAGTCAGGCTATTCCACCGGAACAAGAATTAGAAGTGCAGATTGCATTTCCGCAGGCGATTTTGAATATACCTCAACCTGGTTGGCAACAAAGTGGCAATCAATCTCAATCTGCTTCGGGACAAAGCTCTTTGACAAAACTTAGACTTCCTTCTCCAGTGCTTTGGATATTTGGAATAATCATTACTATATTCATGATTAATGGCGGTGGCGGTGGCAGTGGCGGTAGTATCGGTGGTGGTAGTTGGAGTGGTGGTGGTGGTGGTTGGGGTGGTGATGGCGGTGGTGGTGGTGATGGCGGTTGATATTCACAATCAAAGAAACCGGGTTTTTGGTTAATCTGTGGACTGTAACAATAATACTTCGGAAAAAACGCGGTTTCTGACTATCCGTTGATATATTGATATCACCCAAATTCGGACACGGCAGTGCCGTTTCCCTACAAATAATCGGGTAGGGAAACGGCATTGCCGTCTCCGAATTTGCTTAGTTTTGAGATAAACCGATCGCACTTCACGACAAATCACATTCCAAATATGACTTTTATGAACATAATTAATGACTTTAATGAATTGACCTCAACAGAAATCTATTGAATACTGATTGTAGTTAACAAATTTTCAGTACATTTGAGCTTTAAGCAGGTTAAAAACTATGACTAAATCATCTTGGCTTCGCAAACTTCTACCCTTGGCTGTGTCTGTAGCAACAACTATTACAGCAGTAGGCGCGATCGCACCACCAACTCCCGCACAAGTCAAATCGCCACCTCCGCAACCCCAGGAAGTCCAACCAGCGCCAGAAGAAGGGTTTAGCATCCCGATTTGGATCTATCCCGTAGGCGCAATGTTCCTAGTTTTGATTTTTATACCCAAAATTGGTTGGACTTTGGGCTTAATTGCGATCGGCGAACGAGAAGTAGGCATTGTTGTCAAGAAATTCTCCAGCAAAAACTTGCCATCCAGTAGATTGATTGCTCTCGATGGCGAAGGAGGTTTGCAAGCAGATACCCTGCCTCCCGGCTGGCATTTTGGTTATTTTCCCTGGCAATATAGCGTTCGCAGAGAACCTGTTGTTGTAGTTCCTCAAGATGAAATTGGTTTGATTATTGCCAATGATGGAGCGACTATTCCTTCCGATCGCATTTTAGGCAAAGTCGTTGATTGCGACAACTATCAAAATGCCCGCAAATTCCTCACCGACGGTGGCGAAAAAGGACGGCAACTAGCAATCATCACCACTGGTACTTATCGGATTAATACTGCTGTATTTGAGGTGATTACTTCGGATAATGCCCATGACAAGGGTATGAATCCGTCGGAACTTCAACTATACAAACTTGCTCCAGATCGCGTGGGAATTGCGAACGTGCTAGACGGGACTCCGATTGATGAAGGTGAAATTGCCGGGCCGATTATTCCCGGTCATGACAATTTCCAAAAAGCGCAATCATTCATCAAAGGTGGCGGGCGCAGGGGCTTGCAAGAACAGGTGATTTTATCAGGTTCTTGGAACCTGAACCCTTGGTTTGTGCAAGTTGAACAGGTGAAAATGACGGAAGTGCCGATCGGCTATGTGGGCGTCGTCATTTCCTATGTCGGGCGATCGCACCAAGACATCAGCGGTGGAGCTTTTACCCACGGAAATATTGTCAATAAAGGCGATAAAGGTGTTTGGGTAGAACCGCTTTATCCGGGTAAACATCCGATCAATACAAAAGTGATGAAAGTCGAACTTGTTCCTACTACTGATGTAGTTCTGAACTTCACAACTCGGTTCAGAGGAGAACACGGCTATGACTCCAATTTAACAGCTTTGAAATTGCTTTCTTTTGATGGCTTTACCTTTGATTTGGAAGTTTTTCAGATCATTCATGTCGGTACTTTGGATGCACCGAGAGTCATTTCGCGGCAAGGTTCGATGCAAAATCTCATCGACCAAGTGTTACGTCCAATTGTCGGCAATTACTTTCGGAATTCGGCTCAAGAATATACGATTCTCGATTTTCTGATCGCACGCAGCGAACGCCAAGCAGAGGCCGCAGAACACGTCCGTCAAGCCTTACGCGCCTATGATGTGCAGGCTGTGGACACGCTGATTGGTTTGATTTCGCCGCCAGCAGAGTTGATGCAAACATTGACCGATCGCAAAATTGCTCAGGAACAGGAAAAAACCTACGAAGTACAGCGGATTTCAGAGTCTCAGCGTCAGGAATTGGTGCGCGCAACTGCGATCGCCAATATTCAAAATCAGGTGGTGGCGGCGGAACAAGGGGTGAAAATTGCTCAATTGAGTGCAACTGCTGCGATCGAACACGCAAGCGGTGAAGCAGAAGGAATTCGGCTGATGGGACAAGCAAAAGCGGATGCTTATCAAGTTGGTGTCAACGCTCTCGGTACGCAGAGTTACACGCTGTTGCAATTGATGCAGGCGGTTTCGGATGGTAGCGTTCGCGTTGTTCCCGATGTCACAGTGAATGGTAACGGCGGTAGTGGAGGTTTGTTGGACGGTTTGATGGCAATGTTGCTGCGGAATGAAACCAGTAAAAATGGCGAAAATGGATCACATTCACCTGTAATTAATGTTAAGAAAACTGAGTCTACTGTTGTGGAAAATGGCGTTAAGTCACCAGTAGTGAATGTGCATTCGGTGGAGTCGCCGGAGTCTCCCGATCGTTCACCAGTTGCTCAGTCTGTGGCTGTGGCTGAAACTGATATTGATTCGGCATTTGGTGAATTGTTTGACGATATTTGAGTTGAGTTTGTGAATTTGTAGAGAGGATTTTTGTCCTCTCTGAAAGCTTTTTGTCTAAAACTTTACTATTTAGGGAATTAGAGGTGCAAGATTATGAGGTTTATAGCTATGCAGAAATACGTGAATTTGTCAAGGTTGATGGCGGTAGTTGCTTTTAGTGCGATCGGTTTAGGATCGTGTGGAAATATATCTTTTCCATCAGTCGCACAGACGCAACCCGCAAACAAAACATTTGGTGATTGGTGTCGCAAAAAAGATTCTCTGAGTCCTGAAACTAAACATACTGTTGAAGTGCTGTTGGAAAAAGCAGGGACTACTAACTGTTATGTGGCCGATTGGAAACTTTCAAGTCTCACACAACTCGACCTCGATAATAATGACATCAGTGATATCAAACCATTACAATCCTTGACAAAGCTTGAGATGCTGAGACTCAGCGAAAATAAAATCAGTGACATCAAACCATTACAATCCCTGACTAACCTGATTTGGCTCACTCTTAATAACAATACAATCAGCGATATTAAACCATTGCAGTCTTTGACTTACCTGATGATACTAGACCTTGATAATAATAAAATTAGCGATATCAAACCATTACAATCTTTGTCTGAACTGGATCAGCTCGGTCTCAACAACAATAAGATCGCTGACATTGAATCATTGAAATCTTTGACTTACCTGCGTTACTTAAGTCTTGTAAATAATAAAATTAGCGACATTAAACCATTGCAATCTTTGACGAAACTGCAAGGAACCTATCTCAAAAATAATGAAATAAGCGACATTAAACCCTTAAAATATTTGACCAAACTGACTGATCTCGATCTCAATAACAATAAAATTAGCGATATTAAACCATTGCAATATTTGACTAAACTTACTAAGCTCTACCTCAATAACAATAAAATCAGCGACGTTAAACCCTTGCAATATTTGACTAAACTGACTGAACTAGACCTCGAAAAAAATCAAATCAACGATATCAAACCTTTAGAATCTTTGACTAAACTGACTCAGGTCAAACTGGGTTCAAATGCCGTTGCCCTTCTAGGATTATCTGGAAATAGACCTTCCCCGTCAATTACCCAGAAGCAACCAAAAGATACTCTACGCACATTTGCAGATTGGTGTCGCGCTCAACCTTTTTTGAGTCCCAAAGATAAACATACTGTTAAGGTACTTTTAGAAAAAGCAGGGACTACTGAGTGCAATGCCGCTAATCGGAAACTTTTGAGTCTCACCAAACTCGAACTCAGCTTCTATCAAATCAGCGACATTAGACCGCTAGAATCTTTAACTAAACTGACTGAACTCGATCTGGGTGACAATAAAATCACTGACATCAAACCCTTGCAATCCTTAACTAACCTGACTAAACTTTTAATCCACAAAAATCAAATTACTGACATCAAACCCTTGCAATCCTTGACTAATCTGACTAATCTCGGTCTCAGCCATAATCTAATCAGTGACATCAAACCATTGAAATCCTTGACTAAGCTGATTCAACTTGGTCTCTACAACAATAAAATCAGTGACATAACACCCTTAAAAAATTTAACTAAGCTGACTGAGATTGGTCTCGACAACAATCAAATCAACGATATCAAACCATTGCAATCCTTGACTAACCTGACTGGGTTCAGTCTCAGTAACAATAGAATAAGCGACATCAAACCCTTGCAATCCTTAACTAAACTGACTAACTTCGTACTGAGTGATAATAAAATAAGCGACATCAAACCATTGCAATACTTGACTAAATTGACTTCGATCAATCTCAGGGATAATAAAATAAGTGACATCAAACTTTTAAAATCTTTGACTCAACTTGAATCGCTGCAACTTAGGAATAATAAAATCAGCGATATCAAACCGCTAGAATCTTTGACCAATCTGATTAATCTCACCCTTGCGAACAATAAAATCAGTGATGTTAAACCCTTGCAATCATTGACTAAACTTGAATGGCTCGAACTTAATGATAATAAAATCAGTGATATTAAAGCCTTACAATCCTTGACTAAACTGACCTTCTTTCAGATCGGTGGAAATCCGATCAACCCAAATACTTGCCCTCTCAAACCAGAGTCTATCTGCAAGTGGGAATCAGTACCTAAATGATAAAACTTGACAGTTCAAAAAATATAGGTACAAGCCGATCGCACTTATGGACAAACACATCAATCCACCAAAGCCGATCGCACTTACGTACCCTACAATCCTAGCATTATCGGGAAATGCACACAGCCAATTTACCTAAAACCCCTGTGGGGCAGGCATCCTGCCCGCCCCAAACATCTAAATATGACTTTTATGAACTTAATTAGTGAATTTAATGAATTGACTTTAACCGAAATCTCTTGAATAATGATTGTAGCTAACAACTTTTCAGTAGAAATAATATAAGGAGAAAAAACTATGTCCCAAAATAACAAAAAAAGCCCCCCACCCATATTTTTTATTATTGCCTTTTTCTTAGTTGCGTTTGGTGCATTCAAGTTCCTTCCCGGTTTATTCGCATCCAAAAGTTCAGATACCGCTACACCTGGATCTACACCTATACCAGATGCAAGTCCGTCGGGTGCGATCGCAACTCGCATCAGTTTAGGAAATCAGATATTGATGACATCCCCAACCACACCAGATAAACAAGCAGGCGTTGATGCTTTTGGTAAAGGAGATTACTCTGCTGCGATGCAAAGTTTTCAGGCTTCGCTGCAAAAAAATCGCAACGATCCAGAAACCGTTATCTATTTAAATAATGCGGCAGCCCGCAGTAACCCTTCCTTGTTAAAAATTGCTGTCAGCGTCCCCATTGGTAGCAACCCCAACGTCGCCCAAGAAATTCTCCGAGGTGTCGCTCAAGCTCAATCTGAAGTCAATAGTAGCGGTGGCATTAATGGCGCAAAATTGCAAGTAGAAATTGTGAACGACGAAAACAATCCAGCAATTGTTAAAGATGTTGCAAACACATTGACAAAAGATGCGAGTATACTAGCAGTAATTGGACACAATGCTAGCAACGCATCTCTCGAAGCTGCTCCAATCTATCAGCAAGAAAAACTGGTAATGGTCACACCGACTAGCTTTGCCAATAATCTCTCTGGATTTGGTAGCTACATCTTTCGGACAGTGCCTAATATTAGCATCATGGCGGCTCCCTTAGCAGAATATGCAGTCAAAGCAGGCAAAACTAATATTGCCGTTTGTTATGACTCGCAAGCACCCGATAACATCTCATTTAAAGATGAATTTGTGGCGGCTCTGACTGCTGCTGGAGGCAAATTAGTTCCGACTGTTTGCGACTTTTCAGTCCCTTCTTTTAATCCCGAAAGTGCGATCGCCGATGCAGTCAGCAAAGGAGCACAAGGATTGATGTTAGCACCCCACATCGATCGCATCGATCGCGCAATTTTTCTGGCTCGTACCAATCAGGGCAAATTGCCACTCTACGGCAGCACCACAATGTACACGTTTCAAACGTTAAAAGATGGACAGAAGAGCGTTGACGGGCTTGTTTTGCCTGTTCCCTGGCATCCTGAAACTAATCCCGGTAACACTTTCCCAAAGAATGCTACTCAGTTGTGGGGAGGAGTAGTAAATTGGCGCACCGCAACCAGTTTTGATGCGACTCAAGCTGTGATCGCGGGATTGCAGAAAAGTCCTACGCGGGAAGGGTTACAACAAGCACTCAAAAACGCCAGTTTCTCGACACCGGGAGCAAGTGAGGATGTGAAATTTTTGCCAACGGGCGATCGGGCTGGCCGACCGATTTTAGTACAAGTTAAACTCGGAGGAAGCTCTGGCTATAACTTTGTACCGTTGCGGTAAGTTTGCTTTTGTGCGATCGGCAAGATGCCCACCCCACAATAAGATTTATTCTTTGTGGAACAGGCATCTTGCCTGTTGCTGAGTATGATACATAGCAGAGAATCTATAGGTTGAATTAGTATAATTTTTAAGATAAACTGAAATGAGTAGATTAAAGGAGAGCCTTGTATATGATTGCACAAGTTGAAACCAAAACCTACACGGCTGAGGAATATCTAGAAGCTGAAGTCAATTCTCTGGATCGACATGAATTTATCAACGGGGAGATTATTCCGATGGCTGGCGGCACACCGGATCACAATGAAATTAGCGCTAATTTAATTGGGGCGCTGAAACTGGCATTAAAAGGGAAACCATATCGGACTTTTAATTCAGATCAGCGGCTTTGGGTTCCCCAGCTTAATAATTACACTTATCCAGATGTGATAGTGGCGGCGAAACCGATCGAACTTCAATCTGGACGCACTGATACAATTACCAATCCTCTGCTGATTGCTGAGGTACTATCTAAGGGTACTAAAGCTTACGATCGCGATGACAAGTTTGCCGCTTATCGTACTATTCCCAGTTTTCAAGAGTATTTGTTGATCGACCAATATCGGTTACGTGTAGAACAATACTCGAAAACAGATGCGAATAAGTGGATTTTTTCGGAATATAGCTGTGCAGGCGATCGGCTGATGTTAACCTCTATTTCTGTAGAAATTTTGGTGTCAGATTTGTATGAAAACATTGAATTTGTTGAATAGTTTGTTTCCTTTTGATAGCTCGGCGGTTAAAACCGCTTCTACACAAACAATGTCCGCCTCCGCGGACTAAGAAATAAAGATAATTGATTTCTGATTTATTCACCTATCGCACCTGAATTCCTCGCCCTAACTAACAAACCGTGTTTGGGGGCAAAAATCATCGCCAACACGAACAACAGCGTTTGCAGCACCACAATACACCCGCCTGTGGAACCATCGATGTGATAGCTGATATAAGTTCCCATGACGCTAGAAAAGACACCAGAGGCGATCGCAATTAGCGTCATATGGTCAAAATTATCACTCAACAAATACGCCGTTGCCCCCGGAGTCACCAACATCGCCACTACTAAAATAATCCCCACAGTCTGAAGTCCCGCAACAGCGGTGAGGGATAGCAAAGACAGCAACACATAATATAGAAAAGTAATATTCAAACCGATCGATCGCGCATGAGTCGAGTCAAAACAAAACAAAACTAAATCTTTACGTAAAATCGCCAGCGTCGCGATGGTAATGACACTAATAATTACCGTTTGAATAATATCAGCGTCCGAAATACCCAAGACATTGCCAAACAAAATATGCGTTAAGTCGATCGAGCTTTTGACTTTAGAAATTAACACTAAACCAAAGGCAAAAAATCCGGTAAATACTAAACCAATCACCGTATCCTCTTTAACACGAGTTTTCGCTTTGATAAAGCCGATCGCAATTACCGAACCAACCCCAAACACAAAAGCCCCCACAGCCAAGGGAATATTCAGCACATAGGCAATCACAACTCCCGGCATCACCGCATGAGAAACCGCATCGCCCATCAATGCCCATCCTTTCAAAGTCATGTAACACGAAAGCGCCGAACAAACCAGCCCTACTAAGGCGCTGACTAAAATTGCCTTCACCATGAATTCATGCTGAAACGGTGCTACCAACCACTGAATAAAATCCATTATTTTTCCTCCTGATTGACTTGAGTTAACCGACCTTTCGCAGACGAGAAATCTCCCACAGAACCGCCAAAGGTGCGGGAAAGATTTTCCTCAGTAAACACTTCTGAAGTATTACCATAGGCGAGAATGCTGCGATTAATTAATACTACTTGATCGCAAAATGTGGTAATAGATTCTAAATCGTGAGTTGAAACGAGAATTGTATGTCCCGTTTGACGCAGTTCCATTAACAGGTTAATCATCATTTTCTCGGTTTTGATATCAACTCCGGCAAAGGGTTCATCTAATAGCAAAACTGTGGCTTGTTGCGCCAATGCCCGCGCAAAAAAGGTGCGTTTCTTTTGTCCGCCGGATAACTCTCCGATTTGCCGATCGCGCATATCCCACATTTCCACCCTTTCTAAGCTTTCTCGCACCGCTTGTTTATCGAGCGATCGGGGAATCCGCAACAGATTCATGTACCCATAGCGTCCCATCATCACCACATCATAAACATTCACCGGGAAATTCCAATCTACCTCTTCCGACTGAGGCACATAGGCAACTAGGTTGCTTTTTTGCACCTTCCGAATCGGTAAACCATTAATTAAAACTCGTCCAGTGTTTGGCTTGACAAACCCCATGATTGCCTTAAACAGCGTTGATTTTCCCGCGCCATTCATCCCCACCAAACCGCAAATCGTCCCTGCTTTTAGTTGCAGCGAGGCGCTGTGCAAAGCCACTTTGCCGTGATACGCAACTGTCACATTCTCAATATCGATGCCGATTTCATTCATCTGATTTTCTCCCAATTACCAATTATCGATTACCCATGTCCCTGTAGTCCTTTTATCAGAGTATTGATGTTATATTCAAGTAACTTAAGATAGGTTGATGCCGGGCCATCGGAAGGAGATAGAGAATCGACATAAAACACTCCGGCATATTTTGCACCTGTTTCTTTTGCCACTTGAAGCTGTGCTTCATTGTTGACGGTACTTTCGCAGAATACAGCGGGTATTTTGTTTGCTTTGACTGTATCAATTACCCGTTCAACTTGTTTGGGCGTGGCTTGCTGTTCGGCGTTGACTGGCCACAGGTAAACTTCTTTTAAGCCGTAATCGCGGGCTATGTAGGAAAAGGCTCCTTCGCAGCTTACTATGTAGCGTTTGTCTGGGGGAATGGCAGAGATAGCTTGTTTTAATTTGGCATCGATCGCCCTTATTTGCTCGCTGTATTTGGCTGCATTTGCGTCATAGGTTGCAGCATTAGCAGCGTCTAAATTTCCTAATGTTTTGCGAATATTTTCGACATAAATCAAAGCATTTTTCGGCGACATCCAAGCGTGGGGATTGGGTTTACCTCGATAGGCATTTTCGGCAATATTAATAGGTTGAATTCCGTCGCTTAAGGTAATGCGAGAAACTTTGGGTAGACTGTTATAAAATCGGGTTGCCCAGCGCTCTAGGTTGAGGCCGTTTTCTAAAATCAAATTAGCATCTTTCCCGCGTTTTAGGTCGCTGGGCGTAACTTCATAGCCGTGAATTTCCGCCCCAGGCTTGGTAATCGATTCGACAATCGCCTTGTCGCCCGCAACGTTCCCAGCCATATCTGCCAGCACCGTGAACGTGGTGAGAATGACTTTTTTGTCTTGGCGGGTCAAATCGCCGGCAGTTGGGCTAGAAGCTTTGTTTTGCTCGGTTTGAGGCTCAGTCGTCCGAGCGTTGCAGCCGCTGAGCCAAATTCCCAGCAATAACCCGAATATACCAATTTGATAGGGTTTCCAGGCCCGAGAGTTGCTGGGGCGATCGGTATTACTCATTGTGGTTTTTTATAATTATTTCATTGTTTTAATTTACCATAAAATCACAAATAATGAAAAGATTATGAAAAAGGGGAGAAATTGGCGATCGGGCTGGCACTTGTATGGTGCGTCAGATCGAGTTATATAGCGACTCTTGAGAGTTTAGGCTGCTGAGGCACCTTACTAATTTTAACAGAGGCTTTAATTTTATTGAGAACGGAAAACTCCAAGCAATGCGAATAGATGATAATCTTTGGTAGGGCAGTTTTCGCTACTAGCAAAACTTGTTTATTCACCAAAATATTTGGTCGAGCGCCAACCATCAGATAGATATCAATTTGTTGCTGCAACAATTGGCAACTTTGACCGTTGAGTGCTATGAACAAGTATGCCAACGCTGGGAAGAATTTCAACTCTGCCCGAAATCCTAAAACTTACTAAATTTTCCGAATGTCCCAGCCAAAACCAATTTCTATTTCCAAAGTAACTCGCTACCAAAATGCAGCGCTTAATTACTATTTGGGGCTGACAGATTCGCCCTATCTTCATTACGGCTATTGGGAAACGCTACCTGTGCCGGCTGATGAATTAACGATCGCCCGATTGCGCGGCGCTCAGCAAGCTTACACAGACAAACTCTTGGATTTTATCCCCAAAGAAATCAACACCGTGCTGGACGTAGGATGCGGGATTGGCGGAAATGCGGCTTATTTGCTCGATCGAGCTTTTGCAGTCGAAGGGCTCGCACCCGATCCGTTTCAACAGCAGCGCTTTCTCAAGTGTACGGGCGATCGGGCAGTTTTCCACCTCACCAAGTTTGAAGACTTCAAAGCAACCAAATCCTACGATCTAATTCTGTTTAGCGAAAGCAGCCAGTATATGTCTGCTGTGGATATTGCTAACGGTGCCGCCAAAATCCTCAATCCCGGCGGCTATGTATTGCTTGCCGATATGCTGCGATCTGATGCTAATTATCAACAGGGAATGTTCTCTAATTGTCATGTGGTTAGCGAACTTCATGCAGCATTAAACCAGGCTGGATTCACTTTGGTAAAAACCGAAGATATCTCCGCCCATATAGTGCCGACAATCGATTTGTATGTCGATACTTTCCGCAGATACGGACTGAATACAATGATTTATGTGGCAGATTTAATTGCGATCGCAGTTCCGCCCATCCACAAATTTCTGCGTTGGATATTTCGCCGCTGGTTCAAAAAGTTGGTAGTTGAAGGATTGGAAGCGAGCCAACTTTTTGAACGGCATTTGTGTTATGAAATCCAACTTTGGCAGCAACTATAACTAGATAAACGCTGACAAAGATTAACCATCATCAGGTTTGTAGTAAGGACTTCAGTCCTCTCTTAAATAAGGACTAAAATCCTTACTACGAATAAATTTTATCATGTCAGGAATCGGATATGATATGAGAAATAACTAAGACCTAATGCCCAATGCCCAATGCCCAATTCCCAATTCTCGAATTCGATCGCACTTCATACCAATATCCCTGCAATTCAGGTTCGACAATTCAGGGCTTAAGCCTCAAAGTCCCCGCCGGGAAACGCTGCGGGCTAATCGGTCAAAATGGTTGCGGCAAAACTACCTTATTTCTGCTAGCAAACGGCTTGTATCAACCGCAACAGGGAAGCCTGCGCTGGGAAGGCGAACTTTTCCGGTACGATCGCAAATCTCTCATGCAACTGCGCCAGCAAATCGGCCTCGTCTTTCAAAATCCCGAACATCAATTAGTAGCTTCCACCGTAGAAGAAGATATCTCCTACGGGTTGTACAATTTGGGTTTGGCAGAACCGGAAATTGCTAAAATGGTGCAAGAGGCGATCGACCAATTCGATTTGAGCGAACTCGCCCGCGAACCAATTCACAATCTCAGTTTGGGACAAAAAAAGCGCGTTTCCATCGCCGATATCATGGTGCTAAAACCCAAACTGCTGCTGTTAGATGAACCTACAGCATATCTCGATCCGCGCCATACTAGAAAGCTGATCGGTTTACTCCAACAAATTCATGCCAGCGGTACTACAATTCTGCTAGCAAGTCATGATTTAGATTTCATCTATCGCTGGGCTGATTGGATTTTTGTGATGGATCGGGGACAACTGATTTTAGAAGGAACACCGGAAACCGTTTTTGCTGGGCGGGAGGTTTTGGAACAGTTGCAGCTTGGCGTACCGCTGGCGATCGAGCTGATGGAGCAAATGAGGGCGATCGTCGATCGCGATGATAACTCAAAAATGCCCGTTTTCGAGCAATGGCAACAACAGATTTTACAAGCACAGAGGCTGCTTTAAACATCTTAGTAATTAGACCAAATCTTGGTTAAATACCCCCTTTATCTCTTAGTCTGCGGAGGCTGACTTCGTTTGTGTAGTCGCGGTTTCAACCGCCGAGTCCCTTCGATCGTACCAACTTTGCAGCGCCAAGCGATGAACTTCGCGCCAACTAATATTTTTAAGTCGGGCAATTTTCGCGCAATCTTCGTATTCCGGCTGCACATTCACAATCGTTTGTCCAGTCTTCGCAACTTTTATTTGCACTTCACCGTATTCTGTTTGAACTGTCTGGAATTCTCGGTGCAAAATAGTTCTCTGCTGAGTCGATCGCCTAATACCCAAAGTAGTAGTTTCGCGAAAGATCACAGCTTCGCAAGCATCCTGGAATTCGGGATGGCAAATAACAGTTAACAAAACCCCCAAGCGCGACTTTTTCATCACAATTGGCGCAGTGAACACATCCAGAGATCCGGCCGCAAATAAAGCATCAAAAATATAGCCGATCGCCTGCGGACTCAAATCATCAATTTGCGTTTCCAATACACAGATTGTTTCTTGGGAATGGGGCATTGGGAATGGGGAATCGGGCATTGGAAATTGGTTAAATACTTCCTTCTTCCTTCTTCCTTCTTCCTTCTTCCTTCTTCCTTCTTCCTTCTCCCCAATCCACAGGCGCAAAATATTAGGAATTGCCAGCATTCTAGAACCGGCACCCAATCCGATCGCCTGAACTTGCATCGGTGGCTGCGGGCCAAAACCAGAGGCGAGAGTACAGGCGATCGCAGTTCCCGTAGGCGTGCACAATTCGCGATCGATCCCGTTGCTATAAACTGGTACTTGGTGCGTTTCCCACAACCGCATCACCGCCGGCGTGGGCACTGCTAATATGCCGTGGGCTGCCTTCACCGTACCGCCTCCAGTCGGCATTGCCGAAAAGTAAAATTCATCAATACCCAACCAATCCAAACCCAAACAAGTACCAATAATATCCACAAGTGCATCCGTAGCGCCCACCTCGTGAAACTGAACCTCCTCTGGGGAGATTCCGTGTACGGCACCTTCAGCCTCTGCTAATTTCCGAAATACCGCCAAACTCCACGCTTCCACCCGCGCAGGCAATTTTGCAGAGACGATGATATCCTCGATTTGTGGCAAGTGGCGATGATGAGTGTGGCTGCTTTGGGCATCGTCATCGTGACTGTGAGAATGTTCGTCACCGTGATGGTGGTGTTGGCTGGTACGATCGAATGTTGGGGATTCGGTTTCTGATGGATCGAGGGTGGAATCAGCGGGATTTTCTGGTTTTAAGGACAAATCGGAGGTTAAATCGACATGAAATTTAGTTGCTTGCTGAGTATTCCGGTGGACTAATTCCGCCCGCAACTGGTACTCTGTCGAAATGCCGAGCAAATTGAGTTTTTCGATCAGGTAATCTAAAGGAACACCAGCGTGCACAAGAGCTCCGAGACACATATCGCCAGCAATGCCTGTCGGACAGTCAAAATAAGCTATTTTATTCATTATTAACAATTAATTTTCAGCATTGATTGTTTCAGCGGATATTTCGATCGCCCACTTAGCCTAAAATATCTTAACATGGCAATTATTTACGGACTCCATCCAGTTGCACCCCAGAAAGACCGGATCGACAAGATTACAAAAGCTCTCAAAGATGGGGCAGTGATGCTTTATCCCACAGATACAGTTTACGCGATCGGCTGCGACCTCAACTCCAAATCTGCCGTAGAACGAGTCAGGCAGATCAAGCAACTATCCAATGATAAGCCTTTAACATTTCTGTGTTCTTCCTTGTCAAATATCACCGAGTATGCTGCCGTCACCGATGAAGCATACAGAATCATCAAGCGGTTAATCCCCGGGCCTTACACATTTCTACTACCAGCTACCAAGTTAGTGCCCAAATTAGTAATGAACCCAAAACGCAAAACCACGGGAATTCGCGTTCCAAGCCACCCGCTTTGTTTTACACTTCTAGAATCTTTGGGAAATCCGATTATTTCCACATCTGCTCACATTACCACTGATGATGAAGGTGCTGCACCAGTACCTGCTGCAAAAGCAGAAAGCTTTGGCAAAGCTGAACTATTTGACTGTTTTTTAAAGTTAGTAGATATCATTGTCGATGATGATTCAGATCCTGGCTATCAAGTTTCTACCATTCTCGATTTGACAGAAAGCGAACCGAATATTGTTCGTCGCGGTTTGGGATGGGAAGCAGCCGCCGCTTGGGAAAAAGATTAATAGTTATCCGAAAAAAGGACACGGCATTGTCGTGTCCCTACAATTAATCTTGCCTAGGGAAACGGCATTACCGTGTCCTCCGCTGCTTAAGCCTCAACCTTAACTCCTTTCCAAAAAGCAATATATCCTGCAATATTTTTAGCAGCATCTTTAGGAGTAGGATAGTACCAAGCGGCATCTTTATTCACTTGCCCGCCGACTTCAACACTGTAGTAACTGGCAACACCTTTCCAACCGCAAGTAGTGTGAGTGCTGCTGTCCTTGAAAAACTCGCGTTTGATGGCATCGGCAGGAAAATAATAGTTGTTGTCTACAACTTCGCACTTGTCGCTCTCGGCCAAAACGGCACCATTCCAAATTGCTTTCGGCATCAGTTTCTCTGCTTAAATTGAGATTCTCAATTATTGTAACTGTATTTGTACTCAAAAAGCATAGAATAGTGTAGAAGTCAACAACCAACTACTGCAAATGTCAGGGTCGAATCCGCCAACATCTTCTGTGCCGCTGTCCCTCGAACCAGCCCTCAAACATTTTTTTGGCTATGACTCTTTCCGCCCGGGGCAGCGCGAAATTGTTGAAGCTGCTCTCGAAAAACGGGATATGATGATTGTCATGCCGACTGGCGGTGGCAAATCTTTGTGCTTTCAATTACCGGCTTTGTTGAAACCGGGATTGACTGTGGTTGTTTCGCCCTTAATTGCCCTGATGCAAGACCAGGTGGAAGCTTTGCAGGATAATGGAATTGGGGCGACTTTTCTCAACAGCACTTTGAGTTCGATGGAAACCCGATCGCGCGAAACTGCAATTCTAGAAGGTAAGATTAAATTGCTGTACGTTGCGCCCGAACGGTTGCTGGGCGAGAGATTTTTACCGTTTTTAGATATAGTAGCAAATAAGTTAGGAATTTCGGCATTTGCGATCGACGAAGCCCACTGCGTTTCGGAATGGGGACACGACTTTCGTCCAGAATATCGGCAAATGGAACGAGTGCGCGATCGATATCCCGACATTCCCATTATGGGACTAACCGCCACCGCCACCGAGCGCGTCCGTCAAGACATCATCCAGCAGCTAACCCTGCGCAATCCATACATCCACGTCGCCAGCTTCAACCGTCCCAATTTATACTACGAAGTCCGCCCCAAAACCAAACACAGTTTTGCCGAAGTTTTGCAAATCATCCAAAAAAAAGGCGGTTCAGGAATTATCTACTGTCTCAGCCGTAAAAAAGTTGAAGAAGTTGCCTATAAATTGCAACAAAGTGGCATCGAAGCCTTACCCTACCATGCGGGGATGAATAATGTCGATCGCGCAACAAATCAAACCCGCTTCATCCGCGACGACGTGCAAGTAATGGTAGCAACAGTCGCCTTTGGCATGGGAATCAACAAACCCGACGTGCGGTTTGTGATTCACTACGACTTACCCAAGAATTTAGAAGGATACTATCAAGAATCCGGCCGGGCTGGCAGAGATAACGAACCATCCCATTGCACCTTATTTTTCGGATTCGGCGATGTCAAAACCATCGATTACATCATCGATCAAAAACCCGATCCGCAAGAACAGCGAATTGCAAAACAGCAGTTGCGGCGAGTAATTAACTATGCAGAATCGAGCGATTGCCGCCGTACAGTTCAATTAAGTTATTTCGGCGATTCATTCCCCGGCAATTGTGGCAATTGCGATAACTGCTGCAACAAAAAACCAGTAGAAGATTGGACGCTTGAGGCAATGAAATTTCTTTCTTGTATTGCGAGATGCCAAGAAAAGTTCGGCATGAATCACATTATAGACGTGTTGCGCGGCTCGAAAAGTCAAAAAATATCGCAATACCAGCACAACCAACTTTCTACCTACGGAATCGGCAAAGATAGAAGTGCCGACGAGTGGAAAAGATTGAGTCGTTCGCTGTTGAATCAAGGTTTTTTAGACGAAAGAACAGACGGATTTCCGATTTTAAAACTGAATGAAAAAAGTTGGGAAATCATGAAACGTCAGCGCACGGTCGAAATTGCGATCGAACCGCAGCGAGAAATACAGGGAAAAACTCGTTCTTTAGCAGTAGAAGTCGAAGGTTTATTTGCCATACTGCGGACGCTGCGGAAGCAAATTGCCGACGAACAATTTGTGCCGCCTTACGTAGTTTTTGCCGATAAAAGCTTGCGAGATATGGCAGAAAAACGCCCGCAAAATCTCACAGAATTTGAGGAGGTTTACGGCGTTGGCAGCAACAAGCGAGATAAATACGGTAAAGTTTTCTTAGAGGCAATTCGTGCTTTTTGCCAAGAACAAGGATTGCCAACCGGCGCTGCATCTTCTGATGTCGCTAATCCCCCGATTCTTGCTAATACTGCATCTTATTCGCAGATGCAAACCTGGGAATTATACCGACAAAATTTGACAGTTCAAGCAATAGCGAATGCGCGGGGCATGAGTCCCAATACGATTTCGGGGCATTTGGTAGAGTTGATGGATATGGGGCGGGAAGTTGATATAAATGTGTTGGTGGAATCGGAACGTCAGCAGGCGATTGTGAACGCAATTGAGATTATTGGGGATGAGAAATTGAGAGCAATTTATGAGTTTCTGCAAGAAGTTTATACGTTTGAGGAGATTAAGTTAGTGCGCGCTTGGTGGCGGCAAAATTATGTGGGTTTTTAACCGCAGATGTCGGCGGATTAACGCAGATGGACGCAGATGATTAATGGATAGGAGGGGGAAATGAAAATTAAAAAAGTAGCTTTTTGGGATAATTTACGAGAGTGGCGTTTTGAACCGATATATTTTTCCAACTTGGCTTTATTGGTTGGTGTTTCCGGTGTCGGCAAAACACAAATTTTGAAAGGAATTTTGAATTTACAGCGAATAGCTAATGGTGCTTCGTTAAACGGTTTAGCATGGGACGTTACATTTTCGACAATCAATGATGTAGAATATCGCTGGCAAGGCGAATTTGAAACAAAAAAAAATCTGCCCATTATTCTCAATGAGGAAGACGAAACTAATGAATGTAGAATTGTTAGAGAATATCTATTTAGAGACGAAAATATAATTATAGAAAGAACACCTAATGAAATTATATTCAAAGGCAAGATAACGCCGAAATTATCTCCGTTCCAAAGCGTAGTTGAAATCTTAAATCAAGAAGAAGATATTTCACCTGTTCAGCAGTGTTTCGATCGAATAATTTATAGCGATAATTCGACATCATTTAATGAAATTTATCGTAGTCCTCTCAGGGTAACGTCGAGATATTTTAATAATGATCTGGGTTTAAAAACAGTGCAAAGAAGTGGTATGTCAATAATGCTTAAGCTGGCTTTAATTGCTCGCCATTATCCAAGTGTTTTTAATAGAATTAAATTCCAGTTTAAAGCTATTTTTTCTCAAGTAGAAGACCTTAAGATAGAAGAATTAGAAGATAAAAATAATTCATCTTGTTGCTATTTACCCATTCAAATGAAAGAAAAAAATGTTAATAATTGGATTTTCCAAGACAATATTTCTTCAGGAATGTTGAAAACGCTAGTTTACATTAGTGAACTGTACTTGTTGCCCGAAGGTAGAGTAATTCTGATCGATGAAGTTGAATATAGTTTAGGAATTAACTGTATGGATGTTGTCACAATGTGGATGGTTGAAAATAGCAATATTCAATTCATTCTCACCAGTCACCATCCTTACATAATCAATAATATTGGGATGGAACACTGGAAAATAGTCACTCGCAAAGGTGGGGTTGTAACTGCGATAGATGCTAAAGATTTGAACCTGGGAAAATCTAGACATCAGGCTTTTACGCAATTGATTAATCTCGAAGAATATAGCGAAGGAATTAAAGTTTGATGAATCTGTATTTTTTGGTTGAAGGGGGTCAATCGGAAAGAAAAGTTTATCCTGCTTGGCTGACTGATCTTTTACCGGAATTGCAGCGAGTTGACAATTGCGATGATGTGAATGAAAAAAATTATTATTTGATTAGCGGCGAAGGATATCCTTCATTATATAATTTCATACCGCCTGCGATCGCCGAAATTAACTCTAACGGAAAATACAGTTATTTTGTAGTGTGTCTGGATGCCGAGGAAAATACTGTCGCTGAACTTACAACTGAAATTGATGATTTTTTAACTGAGCAAAAGTTGAAATTAAATAATGCCGAACTTGTGCTGATATTTCAGAATCGTTGCTTGGAAAGTTGGCTGCTGGGGAATCGCAAGATTTATTCCCGAAATCTTCAAACCAAACCTTTATTAGATTATAATAAATATTATGATGTTTCAGTTGACTGTCCTAAAAATATGGGCAAATATCAAGATTTTAATACTCACGCTCACTTTCATGGAGCTTATTTGAGAGCGTTATTTGAAGCTAAAAATATTACGTATTCTAACAAACGACCGGGAGATGTACTCAAAGCATTTTATTTGGAACAGCTATTGACAAGAATTCAAGTTCAGCCTGAACAACTGACTACTTTTCGTCAGTTTATCGATTTTTGTAATATGGTTAAATCCAAATTGCCAAGTTAAACGCAACAATTGTAGGAATTACGTACAACCTCTATCTGTAGAGTTCCATCCACACCTCACCGAGAGCGCTATAAGTAGCGCGTCACAACACTTGGGCTTCTCTGTGCTCCGCCTGCAACCTACACTTTACAATTGTACAATAAATAGTTGACCTCATTAGCCAGCCATTCGTTAAACATATTGTGTAATATTTCTTGATACCGTTCAGGGGTTAATTCCGCTGGGATAAACTTTTCAACTAAGAACAAGTTATATCCTCGCTCAGTTTCAATTGGACGAATCACTTCTCCCGGTTTAGCGCTAAATACTGCGACGGCTATGTCTGGTTTTAAACCCCACCGATAAACCTTGCCTTCGCAACCGCATAAATGCCGCCGATTTTCGTCAATGTCGTAAAGGTGAGCAGCATCGAAAAAGCTGATTTCTCCTTCTTTAATTTGATAAAATAGTTCCTGAGCAAGCTGCGGGTTGCCAACAACTATTTGATAAAGAATTATTTGGTCGAATTGCAATTTGTTGTGAATGAAATTTTTTTCTACTTCTTTGCTAAACAAGTGTTCCGCTAGTTTTTGGGCGAGGAGCCGATCGCAAATTCCGGCCTCTAAGTCTTCTACGGAAACCATCTGATCTGCCAGCCAAGCAATGGTATCGGCCGCTTTCTCCAAACGCTTCTCGCGGCGGAGTTGGTCGCCCACAACTTGAATTTCTTCGGGAGTCACAGTTAACCCCCGTTCCCCGGCTGCTTTGTCAATAACTTTTTTCTGCAAAACTTTTTGACAAAATGGCTTTAATTGCAGGTCTTGTCTGAGTAGTTTGATGATTTCACTTGCTTCAATCAATGGCTGGGAAACGTCTTTCATCTTTCTCACTCAACCTGTATAACTTTATTAACTTTATTCCCCGACGCTGGCTGCGGGAGAATTCGCGTTAACGGTTGACTACAAGATATTATTTGGCAAACCGATAAAATCAGCATTGCTCAAAGTTGTTGCACCCGCTGCGTTAACTGTTCCCAAAACAACAGCTAAAATTCGATCGCCATTACTTGAACTAAACTTGACCAGAGTTGCGTCGGCCCTACCGTCACCGTCACTATCAAACGCGAGGAGTGCCATGTCTGCTGCAGAAAGTCCCCCTATCAGACCAATTTTATCGCCTTCAGCGGCATTGAAATCAACGACTCGATCGGCTAAAAATACATTAGCCACACCACTCGCTGTCTCGGCTCTCAATGCAAAGGTATCAGCGCCGCTACCTCCAATCAGTGTATCGATGCCGAAGTCACCGCACAGAAAATCGTCGCCGTTACCGCCAATCAGCAAATCTTGACCTCTTCCTCCCCGCAAAGTGTCGTTTCCATCACCTCCATCGATCGCATCGTCACCTCTGTTACCTTTGACAATATCATCGCCGCTTCCTGCAAAAATTCGATCGAGCTCACTTCCGCAACTAATGACATCGCTGTCGTCGGTACCGCGCCAATATCCCTCGCCGTTGCTGTCGTAGGTGACAATTAATACCGCAGGATTGTTTTCTGGGGCGGTAACTTCAGGAGCAGGGGCGGTGTCAGCATTGCTGTTGTTGGGATTGTTACCGGGAAGCGCGATCGGCCAATAGCTGTTAGGGTTATCGGTTGGCTCAGAAATTATTGCGCTCTCGCCGCCAGCATCCGCACTGTCTGGAGAGAAATTAGAAAAACTTGAATTGTTAGAAGTGCCGCCAGCCACCGAATCAAGCGCCGCACCGCCATTATTTGACGGTGTTGGCGCTGGTGTTGGTGCAGGTGTTACTGCTGGCGCTGGCGTGACTGCTAGAGCTGGTGTTGGAGTTGGACTTGGTGCTGGTGTTGGCGCTGGTGTTGGTATTGGCGCTGTGATATTAATTGCCGGTGCAGAGCCTGTAGCAGCCGCAGCAGGTGCTGGTGCTGGTGTAGGCGCTGGTGTAGGCGCTGGTGCAGGTGCTGGTGCAGGTGCTGGTGCTGGTGCTGGTGTAGGCGCTGCTGAGGTCGAAGCAGTGGCGCTAGCCGTCGGAGGAGTATTTGAACCGCTGCTAGCTGAGGCGCTCGCACTGCTAGAAGTGCCGCCGGGAGCCGATGCTGTCTGAGTGCTACTGCTGCTCCCTGTCCCAGAAGTCGCTGTGGCGCTGCTGCTGCTGTTGGCACCGCTGCTTTCTCCTAACGGTGCTGGTGCTGGTGCTGGTGCTGGTGCTGGTGCTGGTGCTGGTGCTGGCGCTGGCGCTGGTGCTGGCGCTGGTGCTGGTGCTGGCGCTGGTGCTGCTGGAGCCGAAGCTATGGCGCTAGTAGTTGGGGGCGCGACTGTAGAAGCACTCGCTGCGGCGCTACCGCTGCTAGATGTAGCCCCCGGAGCGTAAGCAGTCTCACTGCTGGTACTGCTTCCCGTCGGGGAAGTTGCTGTCGCGCTGCTGGTACTGCCCGCACCGCTGCTATCGACAAAAGAACTAGATTTGCTGGAACTGCTGCTGCTGCCCGCACCAGGGTTATTCGCCGGCGAATTCAAGGTGTTTAAACTATTGCTGTTTCCAACAATATTATTTAAGGGCTCAGGAGCTAATGAATCTAAGGGAGGCATCGCAATTTATCTCCTTTTAGCTTTATGGCTGTGCCGCTGAATTTTTATTAAATTTGATTTAGCCATCACAATCACCATCAAAACGCCTTTTAAACTTTGAAATCCACCTGACACTGGTCGGCAATGCAGCAGTTTTAAATTGGGTGAGTACAGCCTCACAATTAATTTTTTTTAATTACCATTTCAAATTCAACTGCCGAACGCGATCGCAAATCATTAGGGCGGACTGCTAAAGATGAACAAAGATCTGCTATCGTTCAAGGACACAGAATAACTGTTTTCACTGCGAGCGTAAGAGTTAGCTGTAGCTGAGGCTTCAGTAAAAGCCATATAAGGACTAACATAGACCTTTGTGTAAGTGTTCGCCAGAGTTGAGGTATTTTCGCCAATAGCAAAAGCATTAGCATCAGCACTGCCAAATCCATAGGTGGCAAAAGTGTGAGCGCTACCTGTCGCGCTCGTATAACCAGCACCTACAAGCTTGCTCGCTCCTAAAACTGCCTCTACATAATCTAAATCATCAATAATCATGTTTTTTGCACCGCAACAATTTTTAGTGGCTGCTTAACTGAGGTTAGAAAGGGAGCCAGCCAAAGCCATTAATTATGTTGGCACAGCTCAAAACAGCTATGTAAAATTTTGCAAGGATTTGTGACTTACCTATCTAGAGATCCATCCTGCAATTCTTGCATTGCTTTACATAGCTGGGTTTCTGACTGCTTGTCTGCACTGTTGCGATTACCAGTGGAAGCTAAAACCAGAACTAGCTGCGATCGATGTGCCGCTAGAGGAAGAGCTGTAAGGTGTGGTCACTGCATTGTTGAAGGTCTGGGTCAAACTGCCGTAACCGTAGGCGGACGCATCAGATTCAGCAGTGGCTGCATGACCGGAAACATACACGTTGGAGCGGATGTATTTATTCAGGTTGAAATTCTCGTTGAAATACACGTTCGAGTAGTCATAACCTAAATTAAAACCGCCGAGTACGCTAGTGGATTCAGAAATGCTTTCGACATGGTTCAGGTCTGAGATAATCATGGTTGTTCTCCTTGAAGTGTCAGTGCTGGATCGCCAATCCGAACAATCCGACCGGAACCTTCGTTCCCTACCCGCAGCTCAAGGCGTTTCTGCAGTCGGTTCCGGACGACGTGATCGTCGTTCTCGACGAGGCCTACAACGACTACATCCCGCCTGCCGAGCGCGTCGATACGACGGCCTGGCTGACCGAATTTGCCAACCTCGTGATCACCCGCACCTTCTCAAAAATCTACGGCTTGGCCGGTTTGCGCATTGGCTACGGGATCGCTTCGGCCGAGATCGCCGATCTGATGAACCGCGTCCGCCAGCCGTTCAACTGCAACAATCTCGCGCTCGCCGCGGCGACCGCGGCGCTCGACGACATGGAGTTCGTCGCGCGCAGCTTCGCAGAGAACCTCAACGGCTTGCGCCAGGTCGAGGAGGGCGCCACGCGCCTCGGGCTGGATTGGATCCCGTCGCACG
>JANNOR010000296.1:0-8914 GCA_031399265.1 Cyanobacteria bacterium SOY_34_metabat_3
CATCGGTATAGGTTTCAAGCGGCGTGCCGTCTGGGGCATCCGGGCCCGACGTGATTTCCACGCGGCAGACGCTGTCCCAGGTGTCTGACACGAGTTTGACGTCGCCCGCCAAGGCGGAGGCGATGGACCCTAGAGTGAATATGCAAGCGAATATCCCAGGAAGGAATTTGGTTTTCTTCAGCATTGCAGGGTCCTCTTAGCCTGGGTCAACAAACGGTGTCCCATAGGGTACCGGGCCGCGCCCATAACCGGTCTTCGACGATATTCAGACAGCGCCCATAAGGGAAGTGCTCAGTGCACCAAAAATGACGGCGCAACCAGCAGGAGGATTCGTAATTACTAGCTACCGTTCGATCAGCTAAGCGGCTTTTTTGACGGTCATTTTCACTTGCATGCCGGCATGGGCCAGCATGTTGACCAGCGCATCAAGGCTGAATTCCGCGATTTTACCCTTGAGTAAAGCGTTAAGACGGGGCTGGGTAACCCCCAGCGTCTTGGCGGCCTGTTGCTGCGTCATGCCGCTATCGTGCACCAGCTTTTCAATGCGGATCATCAGATCGGAGCGTAGAGCAACACAAACCTGGAATACGTTGTATAAATTCCGATGCTACCGGATTTGAGGTTATTGGCAGTTCGTTAGCGCAGCCCGCCCCTACGGGGGCTGCGCCAACGAAGAGGATCGCCCGTTTTGAGTGAAAATACCGATCGCCACAGTCAGAGCTTGTCGGCCATCGGTTGTGCATAATAAGTAACTGAAGGTGTGAAAAAACTAAAATGACTGTGGGAGCGACATACCGGATACATTGGAAATACCGATGGCAATTGCAACGCCGAGCCCACAACAGTCAAAACACGCAGGCCCTACGATCGCCAATGCCAAACAACCCACGTCTCAAACCTCCCCAGGCTAGTTGCCTAGTAGTAGCACGGTGAGGAGGCCGACGCCATGCAACTCCGAAAAAAAACACTATTAATTATCGGTGCAGCACTGATCAGCCTAATTTTGGTTCTCTATGCCACTGCATCAACCATTTTGCTGCACGATTTTCAGAACCTGGAGGCACAATACGTCCGCCAGGATGTCGCGCGGGCTTTGGACGCATTAGATGACGACTTGTCGAGTTTAGACACCAGCGCCCAAGATTATGCCGAGTGGGATGATACTTACTCTTTTGTGGATACACGGAACCCAAATTTTGTCAAGTCAAATTTTGTCGATTCGACATTTGTTTACTTGAGACTAAACTTTTTGGTGCTGCTAGATTCCAATGGTAAAACTATCTTCAGCAAAGGTTTCGACCTGAAGTCCAAAACCGAAATCCCGATTCCCGAAAGTTTAAAACAGCACTTGACCGACGCGCTGCTGGACTCCTCGACAGTCGATCGCGATCGTGCCAAAACAGGCGTCCTCACCCTCCCAGAAGCCACGCTGCTGATTGCCTCAAAGCCGATCGTCAACAGCAACGCCCAAGGCCCGCCGCGCGGGACGCTGATCCTGGGACGGTACCTCGACAGCACCGAAATCGGTTTGCTTGCGGAACTGACTCACCTGTCAGTGGATTTTAGATTGCCGAGTTTAGATTTTAAAATCGGAGCTACGAACTACTCTGGGCACGGGACTAAGGTGATGGCTCGATCGATCGGAGACTTGGAAAATCTCAAACTCCAAATTTCCAACCTCAAATCGGTAGAAATTTTAGTCGAGCCGCTCAGCGACAGCGTAGTCGCAGGATACGCCCTGATTCGCGACATCCGCGGCAACCTAGCGCTGCTGCTGCGAGTAGAGGCCGATCGCATCATCTACCGCCAAGGTCAGGCGACCTTGAATCTGTTTACCCTATCAATACTGGCAGTAGGTTTAGTATTTAGCGCGATCGCCCTGCTGTTGCTAGAAAAATTAGTCTTGGCAAGATTGGCTGACCTAAGCACCAGCGTCAGCAACATCGCAGCCAACGGCGACGCAGACTTGCGCGTCCAGATGCCCGGATCGGATGAACTTGCCAGCTTGGCGGACACCATCAACCTAATGCTAGAAGCATTGGGAAATTCTCAAGTCGAACGCAATGAAAGCGAAGACCTCTATCGGTTGATGGCTGAGAACTCAACCGACATGATCACCAGACACAACCCCGAAGGCGTGTTTGTTTACGCCTCGCCCGCCAGCTACGCTTTGCTGGGATACCAACCTTCAGAACTCGTCGGCCGCGTCCCCAACGATTATTTTCACCCCGACGATATAGAAAGCATCGCCAAAACTCACTCGAAAGTCTTGTCGCTCCCAGTTACTTACACCGTCAGCTACCGCATCCGCCGCAAAGATGGCAAATACATCTGGTTTGAAACCACCAGCCGCACCATCCGCGATCCGCAAACCGGCTCGGTACAAGAAATTATCGGTATTTCCCGCGACATCAGCGTGCGGAAGCAAACAGAACAAGAACTGCGAGAAAGCGAAGCTGCAATTAAAGCTTTGTACCAAGTGACTTCGGCTCCCCGCACAGACCCGCAGGGCCGCCTCTCTACCTTCGATCTGCGCCTCCAGGAACTGCTGAGAATGGGATGTCGGCAGTTAGGGCTGTCCGTGGGTATTTTGTCGCGCATTCAAGGCGACAACTATCAAATAATGGCTGTTGAGTGTCCCGACGGGTCGATCGCGAAATCACAAATCTACGCTCTAGAAAAAACTTTCTGCGTAGCTACAGCAATGGCAAAAGAACCGATGTACTTTGAGTCGGTGAGGTTTGCAGCTTTGTGTTTCGACACTCCCGATCCTGCCTTCAATATCGAAGCTTATATGGGCATTCCGATCACAGTCGCAGGTGAAGTTTACGGCACTTTGTGCTTCTTTGCTCCGACTCTGCTGACAGAACCATTTCGAGTTGTAGACAGAGAGTTGGTGAAACTGATGGCTCAGTGGGTGGGAAGCGAACTCGAACGTCAGCAAACAGGCGTAGATTTGGCAAAAGCTCGCGACGAAGCACTGGCGGCTACTAGAGCCAAAAGCGAATTTTTAGCCACCATGAGTCACGAAATTCGCACTCCGATGAATGGCGTGATCGGCATGACTGGTTTGCTGCTGAATACCCGCTTAACTCGCGAACAATGCGATTTTGTAGAAACTATCCGCAGCAGCGGTGATGCTTTGCTGACGCTGATCAATGATATTTTAGATTTCTCGAAAATTGAGTCGGGCAAATTGGATTTGGAGGAACATCCGTTTGACATCCGCACTTGCATTGAGGAATCTCTAGACTTGGTAGCTGCCAAGGCGGCACAAAAAAAACTGGAATTGGGTTACTTGATCGATCGCACAGTACCAGCAACGGCGATCGGCGACAGCGCTCGCTTGAGGCAAATTTTAATCAACTTGCTCAGCAATGCTGTTAAATTTACCGAGGCTGGAGAAGTTGTGGTTTCAGCGACTGCCAAAAAGATTTCAGTACCAGTAATTAATGACGAATCAGCAATTAACGAAGTATACGAAATACAATTTGCGGTAAAAGATACTGGTATCGGCATTCCGGGCGATCGTATGGATCGGCTGTTCAAATCTTTCAGTCAGGTTGATTCTTCAACCAGCAGGCAATACGGCGGTACAGGCTTGGGTTTGGCAATTAGCAAACGTTTAGCCCAAATGATGGGCGGCAGGATGTGGGTAGAAAGTATGGGAAGTCTTGCGGGCAATCCTCCCGCAGATTTTCAAGCGGCAGTTTTTGATTTGGAATCTGAAGAATCTTGCGAAATTGCCGAAAAATATGGCTCCCCCAACTCTGTACTCAGCAGCCAGCCTGGGGGGCAAAATCCTAAACCCATTGGCTCTACTTTTTATTTCAGCACGATCGTTTCTGCGTGCAACAGTTCCTTGCCAGTTAACTTGAGCAATTCTCAACCAGCATTAGCTGGTAAGCGAGTCTTAATTGTCGATGACAATGCTACCAACCGCCAAATTTTGACTCTGCAAGCTCAGTCTTGGGGAATGGTGCCTAGGGCTTCAGCTTCGGCTCGTTTGGCTTTAGATTGGCTGGCTGCTAAAGAAGAGTTTGACTTGGCAGTTTTGGATATGCAAATGCCGGAAATGGACGGGTTGACTTTAGCAGCCCAAATTCGCCAGTATCCAGATTGCCAAAAGTTGCCGTTAGTCATGCTAACTTCGATCGGCAGACAAGAAATTAATACCCCTGCTATTGAGGTAGATTTTGCTGCTTTTTTGAACAAGCCGATCAAACAATCTCAGCTTTACAATGTTTTAATTAATATTTTTGGGGAACAAGCAACCGAAATTAGAGTGCAGCGCACTTTTGTCGGGCCTTTCGTGCAAACCATACCCATGCTGGCTTTGCAGTTACCCCTGCGGATTCTGTTGGCTGACGATCATTTGGTGAATCAGAAGGTGGCTTTGCAAATTTTGCAGCGGATGGGGTATCGCGCGGATGTGGCGGGAAACGGTATCGAAGTTCTCGAAGCTTTGCGCCGACAGCCTTACGATGTGGTACTGATGGACGTGCAAATGCCGGAAATGGACGGTTTGGAAGCTACCCGCCGCATCCGCGAGCAATTTTGTGCAGATTTGACTACCGAAAATTCCACCGGAGAATCAGAAATTTCACCAACAGATGAGCAATCTAGCAATCGAAAATCCCCAATCGAAAATCTAAAACCAATTAAGCCTTGGATTGTGGCGATGACTGCAAATGCGATGCAGGGCGATCGAGAAGAGTGCATGGCTGCGGGAATGGACGACTATTTGAGTAAGCCGATCGCCATTGAGGAGTTAGTTCGAGCTTTGAGCGCGTGTCAATCTCGCTCGAATGGGGCTGTTGCGGAAAATCCACCGCAGATAATTTCTAATTCGCCCGCAGTCGTCGGGCGCGATCGATCGAAGTTCGATCGCACCCTGTCAGAAAGCAGCGATTCACTGAGTGCCAAGATTATACAGTCCCTGCGAGAGGTAGAAGCTTTGGACGAGGCGATCGACATTTACCTCGAAACAGCTCCCCAACTGCTGCAAGGCATCTCTGTAGCCCTGTGCAGTGCCGATCCGTTGGCTTTGAGGCGATCGGCTCACTCCTTGAAATCGATTAGCGGTACGCTCGGTGCTTTTCGCTTGTTTGAGCTGTGCGAGGAACTCGAAATCATCGGCCGTATCGGAACAGAGGGCAATAAGTCTTTATCTGCGAATTCCTGCGGGCTTTTAGAACAAGTTGAGGCCGAGTATCAAAGAGTCGAAACGGCGTTGAAAATAGAACGGCTGTACAGCGACACAATACAGAATAATTAACAAGTGATAACTAACTATTTGAAGCGAAACAGATATCATGGATCACAATCTAGTTGCTAAAATAGTAATATTTTCTGTATTACTACCTTGTGCTTTGTACATTGCTTACGCCGTGAAAGTAGCCCTAAATCTCAACCTTGATATATTCGGTGCAGGTCACACCCCTACTAAATTAGAAGAGATATCCGGTGGAATCATTAAGTGTAAGTGGTTCCCTAATTCCCACCACTGCCCCGGAAATAATGATGTTAAATAATCAGTCATAAACGCATCAAAACCGAATAAACCAGGCTTTTCGGGGGGTGCATCTCAATTTTGTAGAATATATTTGCAAAAATGAAATGCACCCTGGCGGGCTTTGAGCCTCATTAAAATTCTCCAATTTCCGGTGCAATTTCTCGATCTACTTCTGCAAAATTCACTTTATTATAGATATCTGCCACAGCAATTTCAAAAGATATTGAAGAAAGTGCGATCGTCTCATCCGACTCATTGTACTCAGCAAATGACCATCGGTTATTATCCATCTTAGAAAAATGTTCGATATATTTCCGATTTTGGTCGAGCAATAAGTATTCTTCAACCGTGGGAATCGTGCGGTATCCCTCAAACTTTTTGCCGCAATCGTATTCTTTAGTTGAAGCTGACAAAACCTCTATAATTACTCTGGGATTGGTGATCGTATCGGTGCGGTTATTATAATACTCCGGCTTCCCACATACTACCATCACATCGGGATAGGTATAGATGCGCTTTTTCGGTATCCACAAGCGGACATCGCTCATGAAAACATCATAATCCTCAGTCTTGAAAGCAAAATTTAACGCGGCATAGAAATTGCCAGCAATTCGATTGTGATTTGTAGAGCCACAGGCTATAGGAAATATTTCACCGTCAATGTATTCGCTTTTGTAGTCAGCAGACTCTTCTAGTGTCAGATATTCCTCGATCGAGTAGTATTGTTGTTCAGTAAGTTGCATAGTTCTATTAGAGAGCATTTAACTGAGACTTTTATTTAGTGTAACATTTTTGGGTAAGCTTTTTAAGGTGCGCCGACATTTTTTAATCCCTAAAGAACGATCGACTTTTCGAGCAGCGACGCACCTCATAGAGCAGGTGCAAACATTTTTAGGAGTCTTGGCAAACAGCATCTAGACAGATTCCGCTATATGGGGTGTATAGTGGAGTCCTTCCCACTCGCTGGGGAAACCAATTGAACTGAAACAGTGTCAACTTCAGCAGTGGAGCTGACAAGACGAGCGTTTTTTTGATTCAAATTCGCACTCGCTGAGGAAACTAATTGAATAAAAACGCTGCCAGCGAGCGAGGCTCGAATAAGCCGCGACTTGCTACTCCCGACTCGCCCAAAAAACTAATTGAATGGAAAACACACCATGAATAAAACAGTTGTACTCTCGATGGTGCTGATCGGTTTGAATGCTGTCGCAAGCGATGTCGAAAAAACCGTTCAGCAAAAAAATGGCTGGGCGACGTATCAAAGCGAAATCGATCGCAAAGTCGGAACGGTGAATCAAAAATGCGCCAGCAAAATCCGTGCGAGCTACGATAAATCAACCTATCCAAGTTTTGACCCGATCCAAGACCGTACACAAGCCGCCTGCCAAGCAGCAGTCGGTACATTAGAGAACTTGTGCGTGTCTGACGCGGGTAAGCAGGCGGTGCAGAAAATAAAAACAAGCAGTTGCCAGTTTTCGACTTCTGGCACTGGTGTCGCCTTCAAGGAAGGAGCCCTGATTATTCGCATCGATCCAAAGAACTCGAGTATCACCGGAAAAAGTGCAGGTTCCTATAGCTGGAAGAGCGCCCTCGAAGAAGTGCTTTAATTCAGTTGACAGTTGACAGTTGAGGGCGACCTCTACCTGGAAGTCAACCGTAGGGTGCGTCGCCACTCTTTAATCCCTAAAGAACGATCGACAATATGAGGGCGACGCACCCGATCAGCTATATCTCGCCACTAAATCTATCGCTGCTTGTCGGTGTTTTTCCACCAAACTCGGCAGCCAAAGCACTTGTACGTGTTCCATATGTTTGTTCACCCAGAGGCTGAATTCGTTGAGGGAGCGATCGGGCAAATCAATCTTATAATCCACATACAGCAGCTTGCCAGAACTATCTCGCGGCCCTTCCTTAATCTTTTGTCGCGGATGTCGCCGATCGCCTTTGTCGTTGGGTGGGGGCGGGTTTTCGAGATTTTTGGTCTGAGGCGATTATGGTTGGTGAACCCGCCCCTACGGTAATTTGGGGAAACACGCTTATTTCCGAGTAACTAAAACCCAATCTTCGGCTGTTTTTACTACCTTTGCATTCTGCAAACCTAGATGTTTTAAAACTGGTTTTTCTAACAAAAAATAAGGTTGAGGAAGAGTTTGCCATTTCTCTTTCAGAGTTGGCGCGTCGGCGACAATAACTTGGCGGTTGCTGTAGAAATTCAGCGACGGACGCCCCAAACGGTGAGAGGTAAATACTTGTTGACCGATCGGGGTTCCGGTGCGGACTATTTCGGCGATCGGCTTTACTGGATAATCCTCGGCAAGTTCCCAAACCCAGTTATCGGAGGCGACAAATACTAACAGCGAAACGTAGGTTCCCCAAATTAAAACTAACAGAAATTGTCGATCTTTGCGGTGCAGCAACACCGCTGCCATTGTCATTGTCAAAGCTACAAACATTAACATTAACTGCAAATCTCGCTCGATCGCACTTCCGCTTCCCCCGAAACGCAGCCAACCGCCGAAGTACGCGCAACCGACAGCAGCAATTACAGCCAGCAGCCCCAAAATAGCGGGATGAGGCAAGCATGATACAGCATCAAAAGGTGCTTCCTCTATTTCATCTTTAGCTGGCTCTTTTACTGTATCTTCTGGGAGTTCCATTTGCTCCCAAACTTCAGCCAGATAACTGCCAACTGTTAAGGCAAAAGCTGGATAAATTGGCAACACGTACCAAGGCAATTTAGTATTCATTACCGAAATAGCTAAGAGATAAAATCCACTCCAAACTAAAATCAATTTTGGCCCTGCAAAACTGCGATTTTGCCATGTTAAACGTAGCCCTTGCAGATAGAATAATTGCCACGGCCAAGCTGATTCTAAGATTTCTAAGAGATAATACCAAGGCGGGCCTTTGTGATTTCCTACAGTGTCAGAAATGCGCCGAAAAGATTGGCTGACTAAGTTGGTGTCGATGAAGTCTTGGCCGTAGTTTAGCCATTGGGCAAAATACCAAGCGGCTACTGGTAATGTTCCGATCGCCAATCCGCCCCAAAGATACCCAGAAGTCAGCAGTCGCGGGGTATCCCACACCAAAAACAAACAGCCGATCGCCCCCAACAGCAGCCCCAACATCACGCCCTTCGTCAAGCAAATCAGCCCGAAGCCAATCCCCGCGCCCAAAGCGTAACGCAAATCCCGGCGCGATCGCAGCAAACACCACATTGCCGCCAGCAAAAAACACAAAACCGCCCCATCCAACATCGCCAAACGTCCATGCCGCACCACCGGTAACAGCGTCAGATAGACGAGAGCCGAAAAAATGGCGATCGACCTTCTGGGAAACAACTCCCGGGCGATCGCATAAAGAAGCGGCACTGAAGCGGCTGTCAGCATTGCCGGTATC
>JANNOR010000005.1:0-12651 GCA_031399265.1 Cyanobacteria bacterium SOY_34_metabat_3
GTAAGATAGCTTCACCTTCAATATACTTGAAGCCGGTATCTGTGCATCTTCCGGTTCTGCTTGCACCTCCGGTTCACTAGAACCTTCCCACGTCCTGCGGGCAATGGGTTTACCCTACACAACTTTGCACGGTTCTATCCGCTTCAGTCTTTGTCGCTACACAACAGTTGCCGAAATCGATCGAGTAATAGAGGTAATGCCCAGTATTGTGGAACGTTTACGCGCCCTCTCACCCTTCAAAAATGATAACGCGGGTTGGCTGCAAGAACAAGAGCAAGCATTGGCGCATCGCTAGGGACTGTTTTCAAACTCGAATATCCCCCCTAGCCCCCCTTAAAAAGGGGGGGACAAGAAGGTGCTGCGAAGTCCCCCTTTTTAAGGGGGATTTA
Source organism: Cyanobacteria bacterium SOY_34_metabat_3 (assembly GCA_031399265.1). Lineage (GTDB taxonomy): Bacteria > Cyanobacteriota > Cyanobacteriia > Cyanobacteriales > Microcoleaceae > Microcoleus. Next base: position 390 of record JANNOR010000005.1, read on the forward strand.
GGGGGATCTCCTCGGAGTAAACAGTTTTCACTGAACCGTATAGTATTTTAAATAACTCTTAAAAGTAGAATGGAAGCTGAACTATCGATAATTTTTCAACTTCCATTTTTGATTGATTCAGATTAATTTAACGCAGACCCAGCCACGTAAAAAAGTTCTCACGAGTGAAGAATTCTAGCAGCACAAGTGCCACGAATCCCACCATCGCAAATCGTCCATTGGTTTTTTCGGCGTACGCATTCCAGCCAAAAGCTGGTTCTAATTTTTTGACAGAATCTGAGGTTGGTGCTGTTAATGAAGGAGGAGTTTTAGAAGTCATGGAAAAGTTGGGATTTGGGAATTGGTAATTGAGAGTTGGGAATTTAAAATCCCGTCTTTAAATTTACAAGGAAAATGACAGCAGAGAGTTAATCTGCTGACTTTTCTAATTCTTGTACCGATTCGATCAGATTTCGCACGGTTTCGGTACCTTCTGAAGGCTCAAAAAACAGCGGGAATTTGCCGCGAGCGATCATTCTCAAACCCAACGGGCCCAGACTCAGCAAACCTTGAACGTCGCGGAAGTAGTTTCCGACTACTTCGATGCCAAATTTGCGCTCGTCTATCCAGCCGCCTTCTTTGACGAGATTGATTAAGACTTTGCGGTGGCGGATCGATCGACTGGCTTGTTCGTCTTTGCGATCGAGAATCTCTTGTTTGATCTTACCAATTTGATCCATCGGCGCCACTTCCATCGGACAAACCGAGTTGCAGTAGTAACAGCGGGTACATCCCCAGACGCCTGCGGTTCCTTCGTTGTATTTTTCGAGTCTATTTTCGGTTTCGCTGTCGCGTCCGTCGGCGATCGTCCGGTAAGCTTTGGCGAGGGCGTGGGGGCCGACAAATTCCGGGTTGACTTCGCGGGCGTTGCACTCAGAATAGCACGCGCCGCAGAGGATGCAGTTGCCGGTTTGGTCGAGTTTCGATCGCTCTTCGGGAGTTTGCAGAAATTCCCGTTCTGGAATTGCTCGCGAGGCTGTGCTGATATATGGTTCAACTGCTTCGAGGTTGTCCCAAAAACTGGTCATATCGACGACCAAATCTTTGATTACCGGCATATTTCCCATTGGGGCGACGGTAATTTCTGGGATCGAGCCGATCGGCTTTTCTGCTGAACTGGACTGGGCTATTTTGTCAAGTCTTGCGAGTTCGCTACCCACATTTTCTTTGCAAGCTAAAGCCGATCGACCGTTAATTCGCATCGAACAACTGCCGCAAATGGTATTGCGGCAATTTTTGCGAAAAGCTAAAGTTCCGTCCTGTTCCCACTTGATGCTGTTGAGACAGTCGAGGATAGTATTGCTCTCTTCCACGTCAAGGGTGTAAGCGTGAACGCGGGGAGCCTCGTTTTGATTTTGGCGGACTACGTTAAAGCGGACTTGCATATTTTGAGTGAGGAATTTAGTTTCTATTTTAAGCTGAATTTTCGGTTAATATAAAAAGCTATTAATTTTTTAACAACTATCTAAAGTAATAGATTTAACTATTTTTTATGATTGCTTGATAATAAGCAATAATCCCCAAGTCATAAATCCTAAATCGTAACTTTTTTAAGCGGATTGTTGACCTGTTAATTGGAGAGACAAGTAATCGATTGGTGCAGTTCGCGAGTCGGAGGTGCTGTTATGTCCAGCTTGTTTGTCTTAACTTTCATGTTTTCGACGCCAGCCTTTTTTCTGGGTCTTATAAATCCTCAATGGGTGGGACTGGGAACTCGCAGGCGATCGGCTGCCTTGTACGGCGGGTTGATGGTGGCTTCGTTTGTATTGATTGGGCTGACAGCACCTAGGCCGCCGCAGCCTGTTTCCTCGGTACTGACTTCAACTTCAGGAATCAGACCCAAAAAATAGTCTACTCCGCTAAAGGACTCGATCGCTTGCGAAACGCTACGTTAGATTGGTCATCGGTCAACAGCTTCGGTTAATGCTTTGTCTTTTTTCGGTGATTGTACTGATTGGGAGATGGAAATCGATCGGCTAACATGATCTAATTGTTGAGCTTGCGGTGCTGGTGCGTCTATGACTTACAGCCTGAGAATTGTCGATTTGCCAACGAGCGAACGCCCGCGAGAGCGGCTGATGGCCGGCGGCCCGAAAAGTTTGGCGACTGCGGAATTGATTGCGATTTTGCTCGGTACCGGTCAGGGAAAGGGCAAACTTTCGGCCGTCGGACTCGGACAGTATATTTTAAATCAGTTGAGCCAACACCAGCGCGACCCTCTGGCCGTGCTGCGGAATATTAGCGTGCAGGAGTTGACGCAGATTCACGGGATTGGGCCTGCTAAGGCGACGGGGATTTTGGCTGCGGTGGAATTGGGGAAGCGGGTATTTCAGTCGCGGCCGCCGGATATGGCGGTGGTTGACTCTCCGCAAGCGGCGGCGGATGCGCTGAGTCAGGATTTGATGTGGCAGTCTCAGGAGCGCTTTGCTGTGGTGCTGCTGGATGTGAAAAATCGGCTGCTGGGAACTCAGGTAATTACGATCGGCACAGCAACCGAAACTTTAGCTCACCCGAGGGATATTTTTCGGGAGATCCTCCGCCAAGGGGCGACGCGGGCGATTATCTCGCACAATCACCCATCGGGGAGTGTCGAGCCTAGCCCGGAGGATATTGCTTTGACGCGGCAGTTGCTGGCGGGAGCGCAGTTTTTGTCGATTCCGCTGCTGGATCACTTGATTTTAGGAAATGGCGATTTTCGGAGCTTGCGGCAGACGACGACGCTTTGGGAAGAGTACCCGCAGGGCGATTGAACTTGTCTGCTTAACTAATTCCATTGCTGTGATTAGTTATTTGTATCTTTGCCCGATCCGACGCCTGAATCAGCCGTGATAGCAGGCGAATTTTCCGGCTGGAGTTCCTAGCAACAGCGTGTTTTGGCTGAATGTCGCTGCTGATACTTAGTTTCGATCGCAACTCGGTTAATCTAGTATAAGTAAGCTGAAGAGGTCGCTAATCCGATTTTTTTTGAGCATACTAAACGTATACTGAACCAGCACCTAAATACCCAATGCTTAAGAAATTATTAAATTGGCTGTAAAATACACGTGTGGTGATAGGAGAACAACTGTGTTTCTGAGACTTGCAGAACAACACCGTAAATTCGTCCAAGATTTGGTAATGAACCTCCAAGCTTTGGCGATCGTGCTAGAGCGTAGGGGTTATCTGGCATCCTGCTACACTTGCGGCGGCCAGATGAACAGTGCCTCATTTATGGTCAGTTTAACGGACAACCATCTGATTCGATTTTTGGTTTCTGATTATGGCATCACTTGGACTGAGATGCGGGACGATCGCGAACTGATGAAACTAGAAGGTGCAGAGGCGATCAGTCAGTTACAAGAACTGGCAAATCTCGTAAAGTATCAGATCCAACCTTCGGAAGCTACTTTAGCGACGGTGCAGCGAGTTTAGCAATTGCCCGGTTCTTCCGAAGCCGACTGCTGTAACCGAATCCCGAGCGAGTTCGCTGAAAGAGTGCACGCCTTGCACAGCGATGGTAGCTCAACCGACAAAGATGCTTTTAGAGTGCCTTGAGGCGCTCAGTCTAGCACTGAGTCGATCGAACTCTCATCGGCCATACGGCACACTTGATGCAAAAGTGTCAAACTTGAAACCTTTAGTTTTTTGCAGCAGTTGATTCTCCCTTGAGAGCGATTGGCAAAACCTAGAAGTGCGACTTCTCGTCGGCTGCGATGTTAGTTTCTCTCTTTGACTTTCAAAAATCAAGGAATTGAAATTAACTTTGAGTAGGTGAAGTAAAATTTAACATCCAGAGTGAGGATTAGGCTGTGAAGATTGGGCCAAAGGCTGCCCCGGGGTGTGACGTGCGGGCGAATTGCATTTTATTTTTGCTATTCGATTGAGCTAAAGCTAAAAATTAACTTGAAACAGCATCACTGCTGTAAAAATCTCACAGCCGGCTTTAGCCGGCTAAGTTTTGTCTAAGTCTAGGCTTCTGAGCAATGTTTTGCTGTTGTGGAGGAAGGAAGAAGGAAGAAGGAAGAAGGAAGAAGGAAGAAGGAAGAAGGGAAATGCAGCCGCAGTAAGAGTTTCAGCAATCAAAAATATCCTAACTGTCTGGGCGGTGGCTATAGGTAAAACGGCTTTTTGAAGTGTGCGATCCTCTTCGTTGGCGCAGCCCCCGTAGGGGCGGGATTCGCTAACGCACTTGCTACACTCAACATTTTATAATATTTTAATAATTAGTCCCAAAATATTTATCGCCAAGTTTGGAGTCATCATCAAATGGTAAATTTAAGCGAACTTCTAGAACCCATCGCCAGCCAATTTCGCAGTCTGGGAATTCCAGAACCGATTACCCATTGGGGACATCCGGTAATGATGGGGATCGTGGTTGTGGCAATGGGTAGTTTTGTCGGGTACACCGGATGGCAAGGACGTTTGGCTGCTGATAAAGATGTCGCCCTCAAAAGTCGATCGGATCACCGCAAGCTTGCACCGTGGATGTTTCTGTTTCTAGCTTTGGGCTATACAGGCGGCTTGCTGTCGCTGGTGATGCAGCATCAGCCTGTGATGGAAAGCCCGCATTTTTGGACGGGTTCAACAGTGCTGGTTTTGCTGGCTGTTGGTAGCTTGATTTCGCTGACGGGTTTTGGGGGAAATAAGCTAGCACTGCGGGCGGTTCATGCTTATTTGGGCACTGCGGCTTTAGGACTTATGGTGCTGCACGCGGCTTTCGGTATAAAATTGGGGCTGTCTATTTAGAAGAGGAAGAAGAAGGGGAAGAAGAAGGGGAAGCGGAAGGGAAAGAATGTAAGAAAAGAAATTTTGCTATAACTGACGCACGGGTAGCTAGAAACCGGGTTTTTTACCCAAATACACGGTGTTTAGCCATTTATCCTGGTTAAAAAACCCGGTTTCTTTGGTAAGGAGTGCATAAGTTTCGCATCGGTTTCCCTGAAATATTCCCCCTCTAATATCGTTTCCGGTTGCATCAGTATTGTTCAAGTATCCAAACAGCCAACAGTCAACAGTCAACAGTCAACAGTTAACCCTCATTCCGGTGCAACCGGGATTGATCTCAATTACTAATTAATGAATCAAGCAACGGGTGTCATTTTCTGTCTTGCCTACATTCTGGGATTGATTTCTACAGCGGTTTCTTGGGGTAGATACGGGATACTTGCTCTGGGAATAGCGGTTGCCTTCGCCGTGCCGAAATTGCTGCGAAAGTTTGCTCGAAATTCGGTGAAAGTTACCAAGACTAGACGCAGCAGAGAAAAAGAAAAGGCTGTCGTTCAACTATTAGAACCGACGGAAGAATTGAGTTTGTTGCAGATGCTGCCGAGGGCGAAATGGGTGTGGGCTGTGGCAGGTTTGGCGGCATTTTTAGCCAGCGTTTATTTTGCAGTTCGATCGCCCCAACCGGCAATTAATGACATCAGCAAGCTGATTCCGGCTGGTGGCAACACTCAAGAAGTGGCGGTGACAGTTCGGGGTAGAGTTGTCAGTACGCCACGATTAACTCGATCGGGTCGATCGCAATTTTGGCTAGACACAGATTTAGTGAGCGAAATTAACGGCGGCGAGGGAGGAGTAATCGTCAACCGCGAAGTTTCCGGCAAACTCTACGTGACAGTCCCCCTGCTGCAAGCAACGGGCTTGTACGCAGACAATACGATCGCAGTGGTGGGATCGTTGTACAAACCGCAGCCGCCCTCGAATCCGGGGGCTTTTGATTTTCAATCATATTTAGCCAGAGAAGGGGCTTTCGTTGGACTCAAAGGGCGTCAGATTGACTGGAAAAGAGAAAATGCGATCGCGGATGTCAATCGACTTAACAGCAAAACGGCTGCTTTCTGGGATGCCAGCGGGATGCGACCGTCGAAGATTCAAGCGATGCGGCAGCGAATCGTACGATCGCAACTATCGCAGTTGAATGTTCCCGAAGCGCCTTTGATAAGTGCGATCGCCCTCGGAAAACAAGCAGTTGATTTACCTTACAACATCCGCGATTCTTTTGTGCAAGCTGGATTAGCCCATGCGATCGCAGCTTCCGGCACTCAAGTTTCGATGGTTTTGGCTTTAGTTCTAGCTTTAACTAGGGGTTTTTCCAAACAATTACAATTTTGCTTTGGCGCCGGTGCTTTATTTTTACTCGTGGGATTAACAGGCTTTGAAGCTTCAGTATGCCGCGCCGCTTTGATGGGATTCGGCACACTATTTGCTTTGGTGCTAAGTCGCGAAGTTAAGCCTTTGGGATTGCTGTTAATCGCTGCTACTATTTTACTATTAGTTAATCCTTTGTGGATTTGGGATTTAGGTTTTCAACTGAGTTTTTTGGCAACTTTGGGGTTGATAGTGACAGCCCCGCCGCTGATGGCAAAGTTGGACTGGATGCCGCCTGCGATCGCTTCGATTGTTGTTGTTCCGATCGCCGCTTCAGTTTGGGTGCTACCGCTGCTACTATACGTTTTTAGTGTGGTATCACCTTACAGTATTTTAGTCAATATTATTGCGGCTCCTTTGCTGTGGATTTTGAGTATTGGCGGGATGGTTAGCGCTGCTTCTGGATTGATTTTTGCACCTGCTGGCAGTGTTTTAGCGCAACTGCTGGACTATCCGGCAAAGGGGTTAATTGCGATCGCCCAATATTTCTCGCAATTGCCCGGTAATTCGGTAGCTGTCGGTCAAGTATCGGTGTTTCAGCTAATCGCGCTTTACAGTTTAATCTGCTGGGTTTGGATCGGGGGAAAGAAGGAAGAAGGAAGAAGGAAGAAGGAAGAGGGAAGAGGGAAGAAGAAGAAGAAGAAGGAAGAAGGAAGAGGGAAGAAGGGGAAAAGTAGAGTTATTGCGCTGCCGAGTTTTTCTGCGGCTTGGATTTTACCGCTGGCGGTTGTGATGGGAATTGGGATTGTAGTTTTGCCAGCTTGGCACGTTCAAGCATCTTTGTTTCAAGTTACTTTGCTGGCGACATCTAACGAGCCTGTTTTTGTAATTCAAGATCAGGGAAAAGTGGCCTTAATTAATAGCGGTGATGAAAATACCGTGAGGTTTACAGTGCTGCCTTTTTTGCAGCAGCAAGGAGTTAATTCTGTGAATTTTGCGATCGCCACTCACAGTCATTTAGGTTTGAGCGGGGGCTGGGGAAAATTACTAGAACGCTTGCCAATTAAAACATTTTATGATAACAACGCTCCGAAACAAATTCACCGCGCCAGCGATCAAGACTTTATGACGGCTGTACAATCTCGCCAAGGCGTTTACTTTCCTTTAGAAACTAACAGTACAGTCGATCTGGGTTCGACACAGTTGCAGTTCGTAAATGCGGAAATTCCGGTGGTAGAATTGCTGGTAGGTAATCGAACTTGGTTGCTCCTCGGTGAAATGACACCGGAAGCACAGAAAAAATTGGCAGCAACGGGGACATTGAAGCCGGCTCAAGTGCTATGGTGGTCAGGAAAAGTGCTGACGGCGGAGTTATTGGGCGCAGTTGGGCCGCAAGTGGCGATCGCCTCTGCTGACGAAATCGACCCAGAAACCGCAGCCAAACTGCACCAAAGCAAAACCCAGATTTTCTGGACTGGGCGCGACGGAGCCCTTCAGTGGACGCCATCCGGGGGATTTAAGACTACTCTGGAGTCTGAAGAAAATCAAACTTCTTTTCTTTAAAGATTTACAATGTGGCGCACCGTGGGGTAAGATAACCTCAGCTCGCATCTAAGTGTCAATTGGAGAGGTGGCAGAGTGGTTGAATGCGGTAGTCTCGAAAACTACTTTAGGGCGACCTAACGTGGGTTCAAATCCCACCCTCTCCGTACATCTAAGCGTCAAGCACAAAGCGCGCACCCGACTAACGAAAGGTGCGCGATTTGTATCGCCATAAAATTTGTGGCGTTGCTGAATTTAGGTATGACTCACTAGCCGAGTGAATCCCTGAAATTTAGAGTAGGGGCAATTCATGAATTGCCCCTACTCTAGATTTTGGAGGCAAATCATATTCCAAATCAGCAATACCAAATTTGTTTGTAGTGAAGACTTCGGTCTTTTTTCTGGCTTTCAATTAATCGGGACTAAAGTCCTGACTGCAAACAAGACGAGACAGCTTATTGCAACTTAACCGCAGCCCGCTGAATTGGCAGAACTTCATCCAGAGTCAATTCGCGATCGGCTGTTAAGTGACTAGAACAGCAAATCGTGCTGAAATAAAGAGGACGACCGACAACTTCAGAAAAATGCTGTTCCAAAAGTAACCGAGAAGTGATGTCGCCCAACAGTTCTGAAATATCTTTTGTCAACTGTTCAGTATCGTCGCGGTGAGTAATTCTGAACTCAAAAGGCGTTTTGCCGTTAGCGCAGCCCTCGGAGAGGATCGACCTTTTAATTTCTGCATCAAACTCATCCTCTTTCCCCGCAACAAAAGCCAAAGCCTGATGTGTCAAAAAATTCCAAGCTTCAGGAAAAATCTCGCGAATTTTTTCCAGGGGATTTCCGGTTTCGTAAACCAAAGTAGCAGTTTTGCAATCCATGAATCCGACCTCGGGTAGTAGTAGTAGTGTGTCTGGACTGTATTTCAAGTTTTGACATTGATTATCATATTCATAGTTAACCACTAAATCAAGAGTTTTGAATAAAAATAGACTTCCCAATTCCCTATGCCCGATTCCCGATTCCCAATTCCCAAAACTACCGATTCCAATACCTGCGCCAGTGAAACAAATTTTCTGACAAATTCTGCATAAAAGTATTGCGGCGTCGGCGCTGTAACTCGAAAGCAGCAGCAGTTTGACCGCTAATTGCCGAAAAACTCGACCAAATATAAGGAAGTTCGGCGATCGCCTCAACCTTCATCCCGCGACGTACAGCCAAGGCGATCGGATGAATCAACTCAGCAGCTTGCGGGCCCACAATACTCGCTCCCAAAATCTCCCCGTTGCGGCGCCCGACAATCTTACAAAAACCAGTTGTCTCCCCGCACATTTGAGCTCTTTCAATATGCTTAAAATATTCCCGACAAACAATCAAATCGTCTCCAAAACGCCGCCTTGCTTGCGCTTCAGTCAAGCCAACCCTCGCCAACTGCGGGTCAGAAAAAATCGCCCAAGGAATCCCGCGATAATCTATGGGAAACACCGACAAAAACAAAGCATTTTTAACAGCAACCGCAGCTTCGCAATTAGCGATGTGAGGGAAAGAATAACCTCCAGCAACATCGCCGATCGCGTAAATGCGAGAATTAGTTGTTTGCAGTTTGTCATTTAAAATCAACCGCCGATCGCTGAATTTAACCCCAGCCGCTTCGAGATTGAAAGATCCAAAATTATGCCTGCGACCAGCAGCCAGAAAAATCTCCTCAGCTTCGATCGCCCTCGGCCCAGCTTGAATCCACTTTTTACCGTCAATCACCCGAGCTTGAGTCACCTCAGTACCAGTCAAAACCCGCACTCCTTCGGCTTCCATTGCAGCTTGAACCAAGCCAGCAGCTTCTGGGTCTTCTTTCGCCAAAATCTGCGAACCCTTCACCGCAAGCGTCACAGCCACCCCCAATCGAGTCAGAGTTTGAGCAGCTTCAACACCGCTGGGATCGCCACCGATGACAGCCAAAGTTTGAGGTAACTGCGGACGTTTTGCCAATTGGGCGACAGTTTCGGAAGTAAAAAAGCCAGCAGCAGAAAGTCCTTCAATATTGGGAATCGCGGGCAAAGTCGGACAAGCTAACAAATAAGAAAGCGATCGCAATTTTCGATCGCCCACCACAAAAGCCAAAGCCGGTTTCCGAACAAATTCACCATCACCAAAAATAACATCGACACCGCGAGCGGCCAAAACGCCCAGAGCATCAATTTCGGACAAATTAGCAACAACACCCTCGGCCCATTTCAGGACTCCGTTAAACCGCAATTCGATCGGCTTTTCTGAATTAGCCGCTTCCCAACCAACTCCGAACTGCTGGCGGCGGATCTGCTGGGAAAAACGAGCAGCCTCGCTTAAAATTTGGCTGTATCTCAAGCCAAGCTCGATCGACTCTTTCTCCCCAGCCGGTAAATCTTGCGAATTACCTAGCGGTTCCACCAAAGCAACGCGAGCCGGGAAATTAGTCGCAGTCAAAGCAGCATAGCGTCCGGCCGGAGTTCCACCAATAATTACTAAATCATAGTCAAGCATAAATAAAAAAGTCAGTTATTTGTTAGTTGTTATTTGTTAGTTGTTATTTGTTAGTTGTTATATGAAATTCGGTAGGTAGCATCAGAATTAATATTACCCGAAATCAGGAGACGGCAGTGCCGTGTCCCTACAATTAATCTGGCGTAGGGAAACGGCACTGCCGTCTCCTCTATATCATTCCGGTGTAACCGGAATTGATAGTAGTTGTTGTCAACCGTCAACCGTCAACAGACAACAGACATCCGCAAGTCCAGTAATCAGACGCAGATTGTCCGCCCTAGAGCGCACGGCTACTCGGAAAAACCGATCGCCCAACTCAGGAAAACTCAAGCAATCCCGAATCAAAATCCGGTGACGTTCCAAAAGACTTTTTTGAATCAGAGAAACCGAAACCGACGACTCAACTAACAAGAAATTAGCCGCACCGGGGAAAGGCCGCAAGCCCGGTAAACTAGCCAAACCCTCAAACAGCTCTCGGCGAGCCACAGGTAGCCAGTCCCAGGTTTGTTGCTCAAAAACAGTATCTCGCAGCACAGCAGCAGTAGCAGCAGCAGCCAAAGTATTCACAGGCCAAGGATCGCGCTGCAACTGCCAGCGGCGGAGGATATCGGGACGGGCGATCGCACAGCCCATCCGCAGTCCCGGCAGAGAATAGAATTTCGTGAGCGATCGTAAAATCACCAAATTCGGAAATTCCTCAACAGCATCGATCAAACTTGGACGCTCAGACGGCGGTAGAAAGTCCATAAAAGCCTCATCCACCACCACCAGAGGCAGGTTTTCTAAATAAGGCCGTATCGCCTCTCTACCGAACAGCAAACCCGTAGGATTGTGCGGGTTGTTCAGTAGCAAACCCCGTCGAGAGGCATTAACCAGAGGCACCGGGAGAGACAAAGCAGGGGAGACAAAAGAACGGTTAGAAACCGAAAAATCATCCGTTACTAATCCGTTTCCTGTCCCAGCCTCCAACGATTTCAGATCCAAAGGACAATCCAGCACCCGCGCGCCGAAAGCCAAAAGAGCCCGCGAGTAATCGCCAAAAGCTGGAGTAACCAAATAAGTCGCCTCCAGCTTCGACAAATCAAGAGCCGCCCAAGTCAACAATTCCGCCGAACCGTTCCCCGGCAAAATCCAATCCGGGTCAACATTTAAAGCCTCACCCAAAGCAGCCCTCAGCTCTCCATAATCCGGGTCTGGGTAAGCTGTCAGACTGCTCAGGTGAGCTTGAATCGCATCTAGAGCCGACCCAGGAGGGCCCAAAGGACTGATACTCGCAGAAAAATCGAGAATAGCAGCAGCAGGGCAGCCCGCTAATGTGGCTGCCCAAGCTAAGTTCCCCCCGTGTACAGGTCTAGTCAAGACTCAGTTCACCTATTCTTTGGGTTCTTTCGGCGGTGCAACTCTGTCCTTGAACAACTTCCCTGCGGAAAATGCAGGAACTCTTGTTGCCGGGATTTCCATCTTGTCGCCAGTTTTGGGATTGCGACCTTCCCGGGCCTTGCGTTCCCGCGACTCAAACGAGCCAAAACCAACCAGCGTCACTTTGTCGCCTTCGGAGACAGCTTCCATGATCGATTCCAAGGCAGCACTCAAAACAGCATCTGCCTGTTTTTTCGTCACGCTAGCCTTTTCCGCCACTGCATCAACCAATTCACCTTTATTCATTGCGCACTCCTTCTGGGTTTGCAAAACACGTTACACGGACTCCGTTCAACTATTAGCTGCGAGTTATCAACTGCATGGGAGTTTCGATTTGGAGCTTTGGGTAGTTCCCTATTGCTCCAGCCCGCTTCTCCAATTTCAGAACTCCTGCTGAATACTAATTACCCAAGGATAATTGGTCAGAAAAGGAATTTTTGTTTCTAACTGCTGAAAACCCCACAGCATCTAATTTTCACTGCATTATTCTAAAGTCTTGCCGACCCTTATGGATCGGTGGAACCTTTAATTTATATGGATTTAGACATTTTTTTGAATTAATACCCAAAATTAGGTAAAAAAATATCACCTCAGAGAGCAAATTTCTCGCCTCCGTGGATTTGAAATGAGGCAAAAAGGAAGAATAGAAGGAATAAAATGTCATTTGTCAAGGGGCAAA
>JANNOR010000013.1:0-20026 GCA_031399265.1 Cyanobacteria bacterium SOY_34_metabat_3
ATGGGATGAGCGCGGGCCGGAGCAGGCAGTGCCGATCGCCACAGTAGCGGTTTGCACGCGCGATCGACCGGAAGATTTGCGGCGCTGTCTCGACGCGCTGATGCTGCTGCCAGATGACGGTCAGGAATACCTGGTAATTGATAATTGTCCGGCTACTGACGCTAGTCGCGAATTGGTCAAAAATTACCCAAAAGTCCGGTACGTGCGGGAAGACGTGGCGGGGTCGAGCACGGCTCGCAACCGGGCTTTGCTCGAAGCTAAGGGCGAAGTAATCGCGCTGACAGATGACGACGCTGTGCCCGATCCTAACTGGCTGCGATCGCTCGTCCGAAATTTCAGAGATCCCCGCGTCATGTGCGTTACCGGGCTGGTGATGCCCCTGGAACTCGAAACAGAAGCCCAGGAGTGGTTCGAGCGCTACAGCCCCCACGGGAGGGGTTACGAGCGCCGGATTTTTGATGGGGCGCACTGCAACCCGCTGATTGTAGCTCCTATAGGCGTTTCGGCGAGCATGGCTTTGCGGAAAAGCGCGATCGACTGCATCGGCCTGTTTGACGAAGCTTTGGGTGTGGGGACGCCGGCTAAATGCGGGGAAGACCACGAACTGTTTGTCCGCATTCTGACTGCGGGCTATCGCATTGTCTACGAACCGAGAGCTCTAAGCTGGCACCGCCACAGGCGGGAGTGGGAAGATTTGCGCAAAATTATGTACTGCTACGGAATTGGAGTCTATGCTTTCTGGACTCGCACTTTGGTAAAAAATCGGGAGTTTAGCATACCGCTGTTAGCTTGGGGATGGCTGCGCTACAAACAATTGCCTGAGTTGGTGGCTTCAGTGCGAAAACAACCGGGGTGTATCCCGAAAGATTTGCTCTTGGCTCAACTTCGTGGCTGCATCGGCGGCCCGATGGCTTATTTTGCTTCTCGCAAACGGTTGCAAGAAGTTAAAGGGGAGTCAGCAGTCAGCAGTCAGTAGTTAGTGGTTAGTGGTTAGTGGTTATTGGTTATTTGTTGCTTCCAATGCCCAATGCCCAATGCCCAATGCCCAATGCCCCATTACCAATTACAAATATGAACAGGGAAAATCCCACTGTCAGCGTCATTATTCCCAGTCACAACCGAAGTTTCTCGCTGCGACGCGCTCTTGATGGTTTGCAATCGCAGACTTATCCGATCGACCTGATCGAAGTGACGGTAGTCGCAGATAGCTGCATTGACGATACTTTGGCAATGCTCAAAGACTACCAAGCTCCGTTTAAACTGCACGTTATTGAGGAAAAGTGTCGCGCTGCTTCAATCTCCCGGAATACCGGAGCAGCCTCCGCTACGGGAAAACTGCTGATATTTATAGACGACGATATCGAACCAACTGCGCCTCTAGTCGAAAGTCATGTACGCATTCACCAACAGCGTCCGGGCTGCGCGGTAATCGGCCCTTATCCACCTAAGTTGCAGGGAGGAAATAGATTTTTTGACGTAGAAGTGCGGGCTTGGTGGGAAGAAAAATTTTATGAAATGAGCCAGCCCGCTCACCGTCACACCTATGAAGACTTGCTGACCGGCAACCTTTCTCTGGATAGAGAACTGTTCGCGAGCACCGGAGGCTTCGATGCTGGTTTCGGCCAGGGCACAGCCCATGAAGATTACGAGTTCGGCTTGCGGTTGCTCAAGGCAAATATACCTTTTGCTGTAGCTGCGGATGCAGTCGGATACCACTACGAACACGAAACTAACAACCTCGATCGATCTTTTCGTCGCGCGCGCGCGGAAGGACGATCGGATGTTTTGCTCGGTCAGCGGCACCCGGAACTGAGGCCGATTCTGCACGTAGGGGATTACGAAACTCCTTACTCTCTGGCCGATCGGGTTTTGGCTGCGGTGGTTTTTCACTGGCCGGCCGCTCTAGATTTGCTGGCTGCGGGACTGAGGCGGTCGCTAGATTTGCTAGAAGCTTTGCGGATGCGCGGTACTTGGCGGTGGCTGAATGCTAAATTGCGAGGTTATTGGTACTTGCGGGGTGTGATAGACGAATTGAAAACTCGATCGGGCATTTCTCGTTTTATGCAAGAAGGGCCGGCCCGCGCGGATTTGGGCGGGCACGAAATAGAAATCGACTTGGAGCAAGGTTTGGAAGCAGCAGAACAAAGGATCGACGCTGAAAGACCCGGTGGCATTTACCTTTATTACGGCAAACTGACAGTGGGTCACATCCCTCCCGAAGTCGGCGCCGAACCTCTACGGGGAGTTCACCTGCGAACGATTCTGGCACTGCACTTAGCAGAACCGCTGGCGAGAGCGATGGCGGTTAACGGTATGCCACGGATTTCTGACTCGATCGAAGCAAAGCCTTTAGTTGGTTTAGAAGAGCGTGTTTTGGCAGTTAAATAATGGGTAATTGGTAATCGGTAATTGGTAATGGGGGAACTGGAAGCACTCAAAGTCCCCCTTCTTAAGGGGGATTTAGGGGGATCGAGATTCAGGTAAAAACGAGATTTCTGAGGGTTTCAGTCTTAAGTTGACACCAATCGTATTTTTAGGAAAAAATCATGGCAATAAAAGTGCTGGAAATCGAGTTTACTGAACAGATAAATCCGATTTGGGGACTAGAAAAATATGAAGGTGTCCGCATCTTGGTTCGCTACCGGGGTCGGCCGATCGGCTGGGCCTATGTTAATAACAATCCCTGGCAGCAAACAATCTCGGCCGATCGAGTACGACAAACAATTGTGGAGCAGATTGGCAAGGAGTTGATCCGATCGAGTTTGGCAGATCAATTAGCGCCTTCGACCGCAGAGTTCGATCGAGAACTGCCACCAATTAGCATTGTCATCTGCACGCGCGATCGCACGGATTTGCTCAAAGGCGCTTTGGAATCACTGCTGGCTCTAGACTATCCCAACCGCGAAATCATCGTCATAGACAACGCTCCTTCCAACAGCAGCACTGCCGAATTCGTCGCGGGATTACCTGTACGCTACGTCAAAGAGGAACGGCCAGGATTGGACTGGGCTCGGAATCGGGGCATTGCTGAAGCCCGCCACGAAATTATTGCTTTTACTGATGACGACGCGCGGCCCGATCGAGGTTGGCTGCGGGCGATCGCTTCTGGCTTTGCTGACCCGGAAGTCATGGCTGTCAGCGGTTTAGTCGCGGCCGCCGAACTGGAAACCTTGCCCCAGCAACAGTTTGAACTCGTCTACGGCGGAATGCTCCAACACATCAACCGCCGCAAAATCAGAGGTAGCGAACTCTCGACGCAGGAGTTGTTGTGGTCGAGCCAATACGGCGTTGGAGCGAATATGGCTTTCCGCGCCACAATATTCGAGGCGGTGGGTAACTTTGATGTTGCTCTCGATGTGGGCACGCCGAGTCGGGGCGCTGGCGATATCGAGATGTTTCACCGCATTCTGGCGAAAGGATACGCTACTTTCTACGATGCGAGCGCCTTTGTGTGGCACCTGCACAGACGCAGCGCCGAGGCTTTGAGCCGGCAGTTACAGGACAACGGGCGCAGCTTTGGGGCTTATTTGCTGACGTGCGATCGCAACCGCACTGTCAACCGCCTCGAACTTTTGCAGTTTGTGATGTTTCAGTGGTTTGGTTGGTGGCTGCTACCCCGCTTGCGGAATCCCGGCAAACTTCCCCGCAAGTTGGTAGTCAGCGAGTTGCTGGGAGCTCTCAACAGTCCCTTTGCTTACAGGGCGGCGCAGTTGCAGGCCCAGAAATTGGCGGAGAACTCCCTAGAAGAGCAGCCACAGCCCCAAGCGCAGACTGTTGCTGGAGGTGCGGGATGAAAACTTTGGGAAGGCTGGTTTACAGGCGCAAAGTCGCTCATTTCTTCGATTTGCTGCGGGAGTTGGTCGATCGAGATATGAAACTACTTTACAAGCGATCGGCCTTGGGGATCGCTTGGACTTTGATCAATCCGCTATTGCAGTTGGCTGTTTTTTCTTTTGTATTTCGATCGGTAATTCCGATAAATATTCCGAAATATTCTTCGTTTGCTTTCAGCGGTTTATTAATTTGGACTTGGACTCAAACTGCCTTATTTCAAGCAACGGGACTAATTACTAGCAACCGCGCTTTAATTAGACAGCCAAATTTTCCGATCGCAATTTTGCCCGTAGTGACAACAGCGACAGGGCTAATTCACTTTTTACTGGCGCTGCCTGTCTTAATGATATTTCTAATAATTGACGGTTTGCAGCCGAATTCAGTGTTGTTTTATTTGCCAGTGCTGCTCGTTATTCAGTTTGTTTTGACAGTCAGTTTGGCTTATCCCCTCGCTGCTTTGAATGTTACTTTCCGGGACACTCAGCACACTCTGGGCGTACTGTTGCAGATGCTTTTTTATCTGACTCCGATTTTCTACGACCTCAAGAGCGTCCCACAAGAATATCAGATATTTTATCAGTTAAATCCGATGGTGCCGCTGATCGAAGCTTACCGGGCGATACTGTTGAGAGGCACCCAGCCTGATTGGCTGGCGCTGTCAATTGTCAGCGGAGTGGTTGCTGCTCTTTTGCCGATCGGGCTGGGGATTTTTAGACGGCAAAGCGATCGTTTTGTGGAGGAATTGTAAATGCGTCAAGCTATTGTTGTTAATGGTTTGGGGAAACGTTTTAACCGCTACAGTGCCGATCGACCTTTTACGATTATGGAGGCGGCTTTATCGGGTTGGTGGCGCATGAAACCGCAAGCTCATTTTTGGGCGCTGCGAGATGTCAGTTTTAGTGTTTCTCCTGGGGAAATGCTGGGAATTCTTGGCAAAAATGGAGCCGGAAAATCGACGCTGCTGCAACTGATCGGAGGTATCGGCCGCGCTGAGGAGGGAACTGTTAAAGTTAATGGTAAAATTGGTGGTTTGTTGGATTTGGGTGCGGGTTTTCACTCGGATTTAACAGGGCGAGAAAATGTGTTTGTAGGGGCGGTGGTGGCTGGTTTGACTCACCGGGAAGCGACGCGCCGCTTCTCTGATATTGTTGAATTTGCCGAATTGGAACAGTTTATTGACAGTCCCCTGCGGACTTATAGTACGGGGATGCAAATGCGGCTGGCTTTTTCGGTAGCGGTGCACACCGATCCGGAAGTGCTTTTAGTTGATGAACATTTGTCGGTTGGTGATGTGGCTTTTCAAACTAAATGTTTGAACAAAATAACCGAGTTTAAGACTCAAGGCTGTGCGATTGTTTTAATTTCTCACAATGCCGCACAAATTCAGAAATTGTGCGATCGGGCTTTGTGGCTAAAATCTGGTGAAATCCAGGCTTACGGGGAACCGGAAGTTGTCGCGGGTCAGTATTTGTCCGAAATGCGATCGGAAACTGAAAAACGCACTCCCATGCGTCCTCCTGAAGTTACGAGTACGGGTTCGGAACTGCGAGTTAATGAAAATCGATTCGGTTCTTTGGAAGTAGAAATTACTGATGTAAAAGTATTGCCAGATGAGGAGATTGACAGCGGCGATCCGATTACTATTGAAATTTATTATTCGGTTCCCAAGCAGATTTCAGGTGCGATTTTTGGGGTAACAATTAGCCGAGAAGACGGTCAAAATTGTTTCGATACTAATACGAATCAAATGGGACGGGTGCTGCCGCTAGCTAAAGGTGATGGCAAAATTAGACTGCATTTGGACAGGCTGGATTTGGGCAACGGTCAGTATTATGTGAATGCTGGGATTTACGAGAAGAATTGGGCTTACGCCTACGATTACCACTGGCACGTCTATCCGCTGTACGTGCGATCGACTGTACACCAAAAAACGATTCTTTGTCCGCCATACCAGTGGGAATTAGAGGGGAAAATGCAGTTGCGAGATGTGCCAGAAAAATCTCAAAAAGTTCATGCTTTAAATAAAAATAATCCAGAATACGCCAAAATTTCAACTCAGTTAAAAACCAAGAATAAACCTGATTTTTTAGTGCTGGGTGCTCAAAAAAGCGGTGCAGAAGCTTTGTACGGTTACCTGGAAAATCACGTGCAAGTTATTAAAGAAGGAGTGAAACAAATTCACTTTTTTGAATTGAACTTTGACCGAGGAACAGAGTGGTACAGCAAGCAGTTGACGCGGAGTGTAGCGGGTGACAAGGTGTTGCTGGGGGAGATGACTGCTTACTATATTTATCATCCTTTGGTTGCCGAGAGAGTTTATAAGTGTTTCCCAGATGTTAAGCTGATTGTAATGCTGCGAAACCCGGTACAAAGAGCTTGGCTGCATTACAATTTAGAAGTGGCGATCGGCTGTGAAAAGTTGGAGTTTGAAAAGGCGATCGCATCTGAGGGCGATCGGCTAAAAGGTGAAATTGAAAAAATCAAAGCCGATGAAGGTTATTACAGTTACAATCACCAGCATTATTCCTATTTATCGCGAGGGATTTATGTCGAACAAATCAAGAATTGGCTCGATTATTTTCCTAGAGAACAGTTGCTAATTCTCAAGAGCGAAGATTTTCAGAAAGATTCAGGGAAGGTGTTTTCCCGGGTATTAGATTTCTTGGATATTAACGCCAGTGCTGTAAAAGAATATCAAAGTAATAGTGCTGAAGATTACAGTAATATGCCAAAGGCGATCGAACAAGAGTTAATCGGTTATTTTCAACCTTACAATCAGCAACTTTCTGACTTATTGAAGGAGGATTTTAGCTGGAGTTAAGAAAAGATTTTTCAACCGCAGAGGCCACAGAGAGCGCAGAGAGAAGCATGAATTATACCTTTTTATTCTCTCCCTCTTTCTTCTCTCCCTCTGTGTCCTCTGCGATCTCTGCGGTTAAAAAATCTTACTCATAAACAATTTATTCAGTAAATAAATGAAACGGATATTTTTAGTTGGCTCTCCGAGAAGCGGTACAACTATTCTTCAAAGTTTGTTAGCCGCTCATCCCGAGGTTATTTCTTTTCCTGAATCTAAGTTTTTTCACTATCTATTGTATGACAAATTTGCCGGAAAGTTGCCAAGTAGAATGGAAGCTTTTTTCAAAGATGAGATTAAGCGTCCTGAATTTTTGGAAAATTTTGATGACAGTCAAACTGTGGAAACTAAAACTGCTTGGTTTGTCGGAATTTTGGATAGTTTAGCGACCGAACAAAACAAAAGTATTTGGTTGGAAAAAACGCCGGAACATATGTATTTTATTGAGGATATAGAGCGTTTGTTGTTAGATGCTAAGTTCATCCATATTTTGCGAAACGGCATGGATGCGATCGCTTCTATGTATGAGGCTACTAGGAATTTTAGCAATTTGTGGGGCGCGGGTTGGGATTTAAACCATTGTGTTGGGCGCTGGGAACACGCGATGTTAACTAGCCACAAATATATTAAAAAGTCTAATCATATATTTATTAGATATGAGGATGTTTTAGATAATACCACAAAACTTTTAGGTGAAATTTGTAATTTTATGGGCATTGAATATGAAGATGAAATGCTCCTTAATTACAAGGAAAAAGCATCGCGTCTCAGTTTGAATTTACCTTGGCATCAAGGAATAGATAGAGACATTAAAAGCACGAAAATTCATAAATATCATAATAGTTTTAATTGCGATGAGATTCAATCTATTTTAACTCAAATTCAGTGGGTAAATTCCGAAGTAGCTTATAAGTTTAACGTGGATGTGGAGCGAGCAATTTCGGATATTCATGTGCCGCAAATATTCGATCGCCTTTACTGTACAATTCAACTAGAGGGCACAGCACTTGGAACTGTTGAATTGCCTGTCTGCGACGGGATGGTGGCTGGTGCGGTGTTGGTGGATGCGATCGCATTTCAGTTTGCTTGGCCAATTCTCGATCGCTTTTTTCGACACAATCCAGAAAATCCGCCGTTTGAATGGACGCTATTTTTACAGGCAATTTGGAACCGCCCGCACTGGCTTGAGGCTTATTTTTATAATCCAGGAACAGCCGATGAAACATTCATAATTAGTCTGGAACAAGATTTGATTGCTGTGGAATTGAGCGAAGAATTGCCTAACATTAAAGTTGAGCTTTCAGAAATAGATGTGCTGGTAAAAGTCGGTGGGGTTGCTATTGGAATTATAACTATTCCAGTTGAAAATAACTTTGTTTCTGCTCAAAAAGTGCGATCGGCAATTACTCAAAATTGCGGTTTTGAATTGTGTATCGCGTGCGTGCGAGAAGCTTTGCTGGGAAAACCGCTAAGCGGCGAGATGTCCCTGCGATCGCGCTTAACCGATGCTGCTCAAAAAAGGGCGAATGCAACCCAATGGTTGAATGCACCGGGTTCTGGGGGCATTTACCCACAAAATGCGGTGATATTCGGGAGGCGCGAAAGTGCGATCGGCACCAGTGTCAGCCGTCGGGCCGCACTACCAGCAGCGGCGATGCGAGAATTAGCAGAAGCTGCGGGAATTGCGGGAGAAGCCATAACGCAAATTCCCTTAGAAAACGACTTACCCAAACAAGTATTTTATGCACCAGAAATCATTTGGCGAAAGTCACCACATCGAGAAGTTGATCAATCAGTTAAACCTCAATGTTTTGATAATACTGTTACTAAAAAGTTGCCAATTATCGCTTATAATCGCATTTGTACACAAATCTTTGAACAACAATTGCAGTATCTGAAAGATTCTGATTATTATACTGTGAGTTGGGAACATTGGCAAACTGCAAAAATCACTAAAACTCCTTTACCTGGTAAACCTATATTACTGACTTTTGACGGCGGCTATCTTGACTTTTTTAACTGTGCTTTCCCTCTCCTAAAACGCTTTGACTTTACAGCAACTGTTTTTTTAGTAACTGAATTTATAGGAAAGACAAATAGTTGGGAAAAAGCCGACTCTGAAGAATTGCAGTTAATGGGATGGCCCGAAATTCGGCAACTGCGGGATGCAGGGATTGAGATTGGTTCAATGTCTGCGACTTATCAACCTCTGACTGGTTTGTCGCCCACAGAAATTGTGCGGGAAGGCGCCAAATCCCGCGTCATTTTGGAAAGGGGATTGGGGAAACCTGTTAAATGCTTTGCTTATCCCTACGGAAATGTTGATAAAATTGTAGAACACTTAGTAGGAGCAACAGGTTATACTTATGGTGTATCTTGCGAATCAAGATTTAGCAATTTTGAAGATTCTTTATTATTGCTTCCCCGCATTCAAGTCACCGCCGAAAATTTCTGGCAATTAAGTTTATAGCACAAATTCATAATCTTAGTCTCGCGTTGCGCGGACTTCGTGTGTGTAGAAGCGGTTTCAACCGCCGAGTTTTAAACGAATTTCAACCGCCAAATTTCTGAATAAAACCCTGAATTTTCCTAATCAAATAACCACCCAATCCTCTTGAAATCTTCTCAAACTTATACTCAAACAAAATATCCATCACATCTTCAGTTTTCATGTACTTCAAATAATCAATTGTTTTATCAGTAAGTACATCATCCACATCATAGATATATTTTCTCACCGCCAATCTTTCCGAAATATGCCATTTCTTATCAAACTTCCGGTGCATTTCCGTCTCATAATCCCGAAAGTTTGATATTTTGCCATCCAAATATTGTTGAATGTATTTTCCCGCTATTTCTGCCCCATCCATCCCGTGTCTGATTCCTTCGCCGCCGAGAAAGTTAACCGTAGAGACAGTATCGCCGATCGCAATTATGTTATCCTGGCAATAGATATCCTTCAAACCCTGACTATATTTCAGCGTTGAACCGTGTTTGTCAATAATTTTATAACTTTTCGACTTCAAATACTCATCAATCAGTAAATAGATATACTTTTTCAACGGTTCCAAATTCTTCACAGTTTTCGGATCTAAAAAAATCCTGCCTGCCCCAACTTTCAGCCGATTTTGTTCCATCGGAAATATCCAAGAATAACCTTTAGGCATCCATTTATCGCCCAAAAAGAAGATTAAGTCATTGGCATATTTATCGTAAACTTCTGATTCTACTTCAATTAAATATTCTATACCAGTTCCTGACAAGAAATCTGGTTTATCATTTTCCTTCTCATACATAATCGCCCTAGCAAAACCAGTCGCATCAACCAATACTTTCGTGCTAACTTGGATGATTTTGCCGTCAGATAGCTGTTTGAATTCTACGATGGTTTCGCCATTGGCTTGTGAATGTTTAATGTAGCGATAACCAAGCCAAACTTCACTTCCGTTTCCCTTAACTTCACTGGCGAGAAATGCTCTAAATTTAGCAAAGTTTAAAACAACTCCCAAACTTTTAGGAGATTCCCAACTTTGACTGACTTTGCTAGTTTCAATAGTAAGTTTGTGCCAATAACTACCGATTGCTGATTCGGGTAAATCGAATTTTGAGAGAGTTTCTATAGGCGTGGCGGCACTAGAAAAGTCATTTTTATCAAAAGTGTCGTTTTGTTCTGCAAGTAAGACTTGACGACCAGATTTGGCGAGAATTCTTGCGCAGTGTCCGCCTGCGGGGCCTGCTCCTACTATTACTATGTCAAAACTTTTTAAAGTCATCTTGCTATTGATTCGCTTCCAACGTCAAAATACCCGCCGAAATATCAACTACTAAGCGCCGATTTTTTAGCCATTGGCGGCCGATTAAAATTTCGGGTACTCCCGCACCTATGTGAACAGGAATATCGAATTTTTGACCCTCAACACGCACTTTCCCGACATAAAGATCGAAATTAAATTCTCCCTTAGCTGTTTGCATTTTTTCTTGTTTGACATACGTCCAATCAAGTCCGTCTAAATCCTGAGTATCCATTGCTAACCAGCCAGAAAAACCTGTATCTAGCAGAGCATCAACAGGTAATTCTAAGCCGTTATCAGCAATTAATTCAACTTCAAAAAATAGCTCATCCTCATCACCAAATGTTCCTTGAATCATATCGTGCCACAAACTCCGGTTTCATTGATCCGAAAGACGTGCAATCTAGCTTTCGGATATTTCTCATGGGCTATGTTTGCAACTAGCATATCATCCTTGTCGATAAAATATTCCCCGCTGTCGGGTTCAACTGCCATGTACCAGTTGTAGTGGGTTTTAATCAATTCTGGTTTTAGGCGATCGAAGATTGGTTTGCAGCGCTGATAAAATGCTTCTCTTTCCGCGTACCATTGGGCTATTTCTTCTGGAGAAAGTATGCGTTTTTGGTGCAATTTTTTCCGGGGTACTGTGCGAGTTGGGTTGAGATAAGTCATTGTTGATTCTCCTTTTGTGCAGCGAAAGTTAAGTAAGGTGGGCACTGCCCACCTTACAATTATAGCTAATTAGACGCTGACAGGTGACTGTTTGCGGCTGAATGTTGCCAAGATACGATCGCACATTTGCGACGGATTCAATCCCAAAGTGGCAAAGGATTGTTCAGGTGTTGCATGATCCACCAATGTATCGGGTACACCCAACCGCATCAATGGAACCAGAATATTGTTATCCATCAAAGCTTCGGCTACTGCTGAACCGAAGCCGCCCATCAAACAGCCTTCTTCCATTGTGACAACTTTGCCGATTCGTTGTGCCAAAGGCAAGATTAATTCGGTATCTAAAGGCTTGACAAAACGCGCATTAATTACAGTTGCTTCAATGCCATGTTCGCTCAACATTTCGGCGGTTTGCATTGCCGGATAAACCATTGAACCGTAACCTAAGATTAGCACGTCGTCGCCGTTGCGGAGGATTTCCGCTTTGCCGATCGGCAATTCTTCCCAACCTTCTTCCATCAAAGGCACGCCATGACCATTGCCACGGGGGTAACGCATTGCGATCGGGCCGCTGGTATGATTGACTCCCGTGACTACCATCCGCTGCAATTCTGCCTCATCTTTTGGAGCCATAATTGTCAGATTTGGCAAGCACCGCAAGAAAGAAATGTCATACATTCCTTGGTGAGTTGGGCCATCAGCACCGACGATTCCGGCTCGATCCAAACAGAAGAAAACAGGCAAGTTTTGGATGCAGACATCGTGAACTATTTGGTCATATCCGCGTTGCAAAAATGTCGAATAAATTACTACGACTGGGCGCATTTCTTCGCAGGCCAAACCAGCAGCCAAAGTGACGGCGTGCTGTTCGGCAATGCCGACATCAATGTATTGTTTCGGGAGTTTTTCCTGAAGTTTGTCTAGACAGGTTCCCGTTGCCATAGCGGCAGTAATACCGACAATTTTGGGATTATCTTCTGCTAGTTTAACTAGGGCGTGAGCAAAAACTTTCGAGTAAGCGGGAGGCTTTGGTTTTGTCGAAGGAATGCCTTTACCAGTGGCTAGATTAAACGGGTTTTGGGCGTGATATCCTACTTGGTCTTTTTCGGCGATCGCATATCCTTTACCCTTCACCGTCACCACATGAACTAACACCGGGCCTTGGATGGTATGGCCATGTTTGAAAGTAGCAATTAACTCTGCCAAATTGTGTCCGTCTACTGGCCCCATGTAGGTAAAGCCTAATTCTTCAATTACGGCTCCAACTTTCGACACAGCTAACCGTTTCATTCCTTCCTTGAGGCGTTCCATTTCTGGCGTAAATGTTTCACCCACAAACGGAATTTGTTTGAATTGTTCCTCTAAGTTATCTTTGAGAAATTGCACCGGCTGCGAGAGTCGCATCTTGTTCAAATAGCGGGTAATTGCGCCGACATTGGGCGAGATTGACATCTCGTTGTCGTTGAGCACTACCATCACATTGGTTTTCGGCATATGGCCCGCGTGGTTGATGGCTTCGAGTGCCATACCCCCTGTCAAAGCGCCGTCACCGATGACTGCTACGGTTTTAAAGTTTTCGCCTTTGAGATCCCGCGCCATTGCCATTCCTAGCGCTGCGGAAATGCTCGTAGAAGCGTGACCTGCACCGAAATGGTCGAATTTGCTCTCGCAGCGCTTGAGATAGCCTGCAACGCCGTCTTTTTGGCGCAAGGTGTGGAATTGGTTGTAGCGACCGGTAATCAATTTGTGCGGATAAGCTTGGTGGCCGACATCCCAGGTTACTTTGTCGCGATCGAGGTCTAGTGTCTGGTACAGTGCTAATGTCAGTTCGACTACACCCAATCCGGGGCCGAGGTGCCCGCCGCTGGCTGCTACAGTTTCTAAATGCTTTTCTCGAATTTGTCGCGCAATTTGTTCGAGTTGATGAATGGACAAGCCGTGTAATTGGTTTGGGTGAGTCAGTTCGCTGAGATGCATATTTTAAAATCTTGCTCCTGTGAATCAGGACGAATCCTTAACAGCTATAGGTTGTGCCTGCAACGTTGGGGACGCGCAAACGTTAGAATAGTTTAACGGTTATTTGAGAAAAAATGTTAGGCGTAAGATTTTTGTTATTTTTGGTCTGGTAATTATAGTAAATAATTTGTTATAATTCAATACAAATATTGCTTATTTTGCTAGTCGCTGACGGTTAATTGTTAGTTTAACGGGAATTATTAGGAATTTTAGACTACTTTTTGTACCGTTGAATATAACAATTTATATTAAATTCTGGCTTGCTCCGAATTAATATTACCAATTCTCAGTACACGGCGCCGTGACGTTTCCCGAAAATTAATCGATTGTAGCTTATCAGTTTCCAAATGAATTTGAGGAAGGAAGGTTGGACGCTAAAGCAAGTTGCCGATCGATCCGGAGTCAACTACAACACTGTCAGAAGCTACGTTCAGTGCGATGCTTTGAACACAGCAGAAATATCGGCTGTCTACAAAATCGTCCGCGCCTTCGATGTGACGATGGAAGATTTGGTTTGGATTTTGGAAGATTGAGGGTGCACAAATGGGGCGAGTTAGACTAAAGGGTGTTGATGATTTGGAGTATGATTTGTCTCCGAAATTTAGAGTAGGGGCAATTCATGAATTGCCCCTACTCTCTTCCTCTGCGTTCTCTGCGCCCTCTGTGGTTAAATCATTCCTATTTCTTCTTCGTCCGCGGAGGCGGACATTGTTTGTGTAGACGCGGTTTCAACCCCCGTGTCTTTGTCGTCTAAACCCGCGTTTGACTACGCTCAATTTCCACCAACAACTCCTCTCGACTCTTCGCCGGTTCCTTACAAGTCAAAGACTCACAAACCAACCCAACAATCCCTTCGGGTAAATCAGTCTCAAGCTGAAAAACAGCAGTCGGATAATACTGTGAAATCAACCCAGAAATTAGCTCAGGAGTCGTGCGGATCGAAGTAGAATGCTGATACCAATCCAGCGCCGAAATCAGACTCGGACAAGCTTGGGGAGCATCTTGCATAATACTGCTGAAAGCTTGCAAACCCTGTTCCGCGCGATCGAGAAATTCCAAATTTTGAGTCAACAGCGCTAAACGAACCAAAGAGGCGATCGCAATTCCATTAGCCGCCGGAGTAGCATTATCCGTATAACTGCGTTCCCGCACCAACAAATCAGCACTAGCATCCTTAGCAGTATTGTAATATCCCCCCAATTCCCCACTCCACAAAAACTCATCAAACTCTGCTTGTACTTCCACAGCTTTTTGCAACCATTTGTCACTTTCTGCAACTAGCGACAAACTCCCTTGATGCAAATCCAACAATGCTTTCACAAACAAAGCATAATCTTCCGACTGCGCCGCCACAGCCGTTTCACCATCATAATTCAATCGATGAAACCGCCCATCAATCCACTGATTATCTAAAATAAAATCAGCAGCCTTTACCGCCAATTCCAGATATTCCGAATTCCCGAAAACCGCAGCAGCCCTAGCCAAACCAGAAATCATCAAGCTATTCCAAGCTACAATCATTTTAGTATCAGTAACTGCCGGAATTCTGCCAGGCCAACTATCATTCTTAGCTTCCTGATTGTTCCGGGCTGGGGGAAAGATTTTTAGAGTATCTGGACTACCGCCGTAACGAACTTCAAAGAGTTTTGCCAAAGCCTTTTTTACGGTTTCGGTCAATTTGCCCGCATGGTGACGCTGCAATACATTTTTCCCTTCAAAATTCCCGGCGCGACTAACAGTAAATTGTGCTTGAATTTCTGCTAATTCTTCCGCAGTCAATAGTTGTTCGAGTTCGCTGTAAGTCCAAACATAAAATACTCCTTCTTCTGGTTCAACTTCCTCGGAATTGTTGAAACTATCAGCATCCTGTGCAGCATAAAAATAGCCTGTGGTTGCAGTCATTTCTCGTTTCAACCATGCTACAGTCCCCGCGATCGCAGTTTCAAAAGCCGGTTCTTGAATTCCCGCACTCCACAAATTCGCCAAATACTCAACAATTTGACCGTTGTCGTAGAGCATTTTTTCAAAGTGCGGTACAGTCCAAGTCGCATCAACCGTGTAGCGGTGAAATCCCCCGGCTGCGTGGTCGTAAATGCCGCCCAATGCTAAGTCTAATCCGCGCTGATTGCAGACTTGTTTGCAGTCGTATTTCGAGTCAAAATTGAATCGCGTTCCGCGCAGTGCTAATTCAGCATAAGGCATCATCGGAAAACTGGGTCCGGCGTTGCTGCCGGCAATAATTCCGGTGTTGAGTTCCAAGCCTTTTTGAAATACTTCGCGACTTAATTCTGCGGTTGCGGATGACAGCAGGGCTGACTGTTGGAGGTTGCCTAAAATCTCTGCTTTGAAGGCTTCTACTTTGCCTTTTTCTGTGTCGTAAAAGCGGCGAATTGCGTGCAAAACTTCTAGAAATCCGGGTCTTCCGTAACGCAGTTCTACGGGAAAATAAGTGCCTCCGTAGAAGGGAATTCGTTCGTCAGGCGTGAGAAAAACGTTGAGGGGCCAACCGCCTTGACCGGTCATCATTTGCAGGGCTTGCATATAGATGCTGTCGATGTCCGGGCGTTCTTCCCGATCGACCTTTATGGCAATAAACTGCGAATTCATGTATTCGGCGATCGCGCGATCGGAAAAAGCCTCACCTTCCATCACCGTACACCAGTGGCAGCTAGAATAGCCGATCGACAAGAAAATCGGTTTATTTTGGCTGTGGGCGGTATCTAACGCTTCGTCGCACCACGGCCACCAGTCGATCGGATTTTCGGCGTGTTTGCGCAGGTAAAGGCTTTGGGATCGGGCAAGACGGTTAACCATAATCAAATCTACCACTCGTACTTAGTCAGTTTGTCACTTCTCTCGCAGTTTAGCGCGATCGATTTTAGTTTAGTTGTTAGCCGACAATCGTGTTTTAATATTATGGCTGATTATTTCCCTTTAACATGAGTTTATCATCTCGAAGAACTTTCAACCAGCGGCTAGGACAATTTTTGCTGAGTGCGGCCGTTCCTCCTGTTGTTCTCAAACAGTGCCAAGCTGAATCCCCGAACCCAGTTTTATTAGAAACTAATATTAACAAAGTTTTAGCAAAAGTAGACCCGGAAATAGAATTATTAGTGCCAACCTTTTTAGGAAACGACCAGCGCAGGTTTTACGGTAGAGGTGTTCCCCAAGGTTTGAAGTTAATCGATAAGTTTGAACTGGGAAGCGGCAGAACTTTTCTGGGCAGGCAATCGCAAATTTGGAGCGGTGCCGGTTGGACTGGACAGCCAACAATTACCAGAGACCGGGGGGAAACTTATCTAATTATAGGTAGTTTCGACCACAATTTGCGGAAAATTGATATGGCTACAAACAAAGAAGTTTGGCGCTATGAATTTGATGATATAATTAAAGGCTCATCAACAATCTATATCGATGAAAAAGCCAAAGCTGAAAACAAAATCGTGATTTTGCAAGGCAGCCGCAGCGGTGGCGGTGGCAAAAATGTCGTGCCTAGTTTTCGGGCAATCTCTTTTAGAACTGGCAAGGAACTTTGGAAATTAGATATCAGGAGAACTCCTAGCTACAGCCAAGATAACGACAGCAGCGCTATATATCTCGGCGATGGTGTGTTGTTCAATGCGGGCGAGAATGCGATCGGCTATTTTATCAACAGTGCCGCCAGCAAAGCCAAAGTCAAACAAGGAATCAAGCAGCCAAACATCTTGTCAGAAGTACAGCTTTATGCAGCAGCAGATATCGGCAAGCACGGCGGAAATTTAGTAGCTGAATCATCCCCATCCAGATTCAAAAATAGAATCTTTATCGCTGCGGGCTCTGGTCATATCTATGGTATTGACCTTAAGACTAAAAAGATAGTCTGGGATTTTTATACTGGTTCAGATTTGGATGGGAGTGTGGTGATTTCTAAATCGGGAAAGCTGTTTTGTGCGATCGAGAAACAATACATTCAAGGCAATGGCGGAGTCTTAAAGCTGAATTCTAACAAGGAACCGAATGCCAGCGTCGAATGGTTCTTGCCTACGGGAAATCGCCGACTTTCTGGCTGGGAAGGTGGCATAATCGGTTCGGTGGCGTTGAATGATGAGTACAATGCAGAGGGGTTTCCGACTCTTTTTGCGACAAATGCGATCGACGGTAATTTGTACATCGGTTCTCAAGGTATGATTACAGGTAAAAAGAATTTTGTAGCTTGGCGAAATCAGTCCTATGATACTCCGGTAATCGTGTTTAAAAAAGAGATAGGTTCCTCAATTTCAACTCCGATATTTACCGATGGCAATAAGTTGATATCAGCCGGATATAATGGTGTGTATTTGTTTACTTTAAAATGGGAAACAGCGAAGTCTGGGGATAAGAATGCTTTGAAAAATGCTAGGGGCGAGTTTTACACTTTGAAAGTAAAAGAATCAGGGAGATTTAAGCCTGGTTTGTCATTTGAAGCTACACCTGTAGTTTGGGATGGAATTGTGAGGATTTGCGCCAGGGATGGCTGGATGTATACTTTGGGTTAGTTATTAGTCATTAGTCATTAGTCAGTAGTCATTGGTTATTGGTTATTTACTACCAATTAGCAATGCCCTATGCCCTATGCCCCATTCCCAACTGTCTGGGTGTTGAAATCCGCCACAGTCCCTACCTGCGGTTTAACTGCGGTTGTATCTATCATAGAAATAATGTCGGAAACTATAGGAAACTCGTTATGGCTGTCAATGAAACTCAAATAAGTCAAGTTTACGGTTCAGAGGATGCTCAAGGTATTTTACAGCTTGCGATCGCGCGCCGACAGGATGAAGGGGAATTATCCAGAGTCCAGTTGTTCGAGATTGCGACAGAATTGGGAATTTCGGAACAGGATATTGCGGCGGCGGAACAGCAGTGGTTAGCAACTAGAGGGGAAGTTCAAGAAAAGCTGGTTTTTAACACTTACCGCAGCCAAAAATTGCAGAAAAATGTGACAAAGTACGGCATTATTAATAGTTTTTTAGTTTTGTTTAATCTAGCAGGATCGCACGAGCTTTCTTGGTCGCTTTTCATTCTACTAACTTGGGGGTTGGGATTGTCGCTGAATGCTTGGAATGTTTATCAAACTGAAGGGGAAGATTACGAACAAGCCTTTGGGCGGTGGCGGCTGAAGAAACAGGTGGGAGAGTCTCTCGGTACTGCGACAAATAAGTTTTTGAAGTGGTTGCAGTCTTGATAAATTATGGTGAAAAGTTCGTTAGCGAAGCCCTCGAAGAGGATCGCCCTTTCTTTAACTCGATCCGCAAGAGCGATCGACCTTTCTTGAATTATATCGTTTCCGGCTGCATCGGAATTAATATTACCCAAAATCAGGACACGGCAGTGCCGTTTCCCTACAATTCATCGGTTGTAGGGACACGGCATTGCCGTGTCCGGCTTCTAGTCCCCGCACTTTCTTCGCCCGGAAAACCTAACTTTTTTGCGGCGAATTGCTCTTTTGAGCATCTTCAATCACAGGATGAATTAATACAGATCGAAAACCTTGACGAGTTTCCGAGTTCAAATACTTACCCTGCACAATCTGCCATTTTCCCCAAGCTGCGTAGCGATTTTCTGCCAAAATCTCAGCCAATTTCGGCAGCTCTTTTTTCAGATCGCCCTCCACAAAATCCGCCAAAAATTCCCCTAAAACTTCGCTGTCTTGAATATCGCCCAAACATTCTTGAACAGTTGTCACATCTTTTAGATAAACTTCGTAACTCTCGCTGTAAAAATCCCCGAACAGATTCATCAAATAGCGAACTCGCTTAGCTTGCTTCCGCAAATCGTGCAGAATTGTTCCTTCCGCTGCTAATTTCTCTTCGACAGCCTCAGCATTCAAATCATCAGCAACTTTAACTTTGCCATCCTGATATTCCGTACCCAGCAGCCAAGCCGGATGCAGGAAAAACTCGCTGACTTGAGGTAGCAGTAAATCTGGTAAAACCTCAGCAGTTGGCAAATGTTCGATCGCCCTAAACTGCGGTTTTTCCAACCAATCCTCGATCGACTTTTTCAGCAATTGGTAGGTTTTGTGCTCTAAAATCGCCCTCACCCCTTTCACAGCGCGGCGTCGCTGTTTGAGCAAAGTTAACAAAGCTCGATCCAAAACTTCCTGTTCCTCGATCGGCAAATTCGGGTAATAGCGGTTTTGGAGACTTTCGAGCATCACATCCAAATCCCTGAGAGTTCCCAGAACCCGTCCCACTTTACCAATTTTGCGTTCAGCAGCCTGTTTTGGCAAATCTAAAACCGGAGCGAAACCAGTCACAGCCGATCGCAAACGCCGCATTCCGACGCGCATTTGATGGAGTTCTTCCGCATCTTTATCTTTGAGAACTTCCGCTTCGCGCTCTACAGTTTTGCGGAAATATTTCCCGATCGCAACCGCAGCAGCCTCTCCGAGAGTTTTAACTTGAGTTTTCACTTTTGCGGATGTTTTTACATTCATAACAGGTGTAGATTCCACTTTCCCGATCGATTTTAATTTTGATTTCAAGGCTTTGCTCGTAAAGGGTTTTTATCCTAGCACACAACACTAATTTATAGTCAGTACCGCAAAATAAATCTTAATATAGCAACCGCCACATCGGTATTGACATTCAAGAACTCATCAATAGAGTCTAAAATCCTTGCTTTATAAACGGTTGGATTCGGATACCATAACTGTCAACAGTCAACTGTCAACTGTCAACTCCTATATAAGGTGCTTGACAATTTATACAAAGTCAGCAATTCTTCCTTCTTCCGTCTTCCTTCTTCCTTCTTCCTTCTTCCTTCTTCCTTCTTCCGTCTTCCTTCTTCCTTCTTCCTTCTTCCTTCTTCCTTCTTCCTTCTTCCTTCTTCCTTCTTC
>JANNOR010000209.1:0-29146 GCA_031399265.1 Cyanobacteria bacterium SOY_34_metabat_3
CCACCCACCCTCCCTTAATAATACCCCTCTTCCAAAATTATTTCCCCCGGCCACCATCCCCACCCCACAATTTTTTTTTTATTGTGGGTTGGCCATCTGCCCCGTCCGATCAATTGATGAAAAGGATTTTTGCAAGAGGTCTATTGTAGGGGCGGGTTCACCAACAATAATAGCCAATAATTGACAATCTCATAAACCCGCCCGGCCCGGGATATTAGAATCAACTGTTTACGCTACACCGTAATCAGTATACGGTCGTTTGTATGGCGGTTGCAATCCCAAAATAATATCCTCTCTCGGCACTCCCATTTCAACTAATTCCTCCGCAGGATTTTGGTCGGTTAAATTTTGCTGAAGCCAGATTTTGCCATCTTTGATATCAATATGAATGATGGTTCTATAAATCCGACTTAACTCTTGCCAGCCGACATTCATCCATTGATAATGATCTCGTTCTGTGTCTAAAATAAGTTGCACTTCGACTTCATCATCGGAAACATCATCTTCAGCATAATGGTTTATTAATGTCTGAACATACTGACGATATTGAGCTAGTTTGTCCATTGCACAATTACCTCATTTCTTGGATGGTATACGATTAGCAACACCTGATACTGTTGTACCGCAGTTTGAGTAAACTCGTACTGAAAAAATGTTTCATATACTTCAAATGGCACTGCCAAGTACAATTTCCGATTAGGTTCAACTGATGCAAGAGCAAGTCGGTAACTGAGAAATTGTCCCAATGCAGCATAAAAGTCTGTAATCGCAGAGGAATTGAGGAAGCTTTTGATTTCGACTGCAATTTTCTCCCCTTCTCGCTCCGCTGCAACTAATCTTTCTGCTCCTAAATCGACCAGAAAGTTAACATTACCAAACTTAAACTTTAGTGGATCGGCAGTAATCACCCACTGTTCTTTTTGCAGGGCTCGTTTTACGGATTCGTGGAAGGTATCTTTGGCAGACACAGATAAATTATTAGCGCGATTGGTAAGTATTAATCATACCAAATTCGCGGTATATTGTCAATCGGTACAATACTAACTTTGTAAATCGTTTTAATTTTTAAGTTAATAAGGACTAAAGTCCTTACTACAAACCGGTTCGTAGTGAGGACTTTAGTCCTTATCATATCGTTTCCTTGGGTTTTTTCTTAGATGCCGATTTCCGAGTTTTTGGAGTATGGATTATTTCTGGTTCTGCCAAAATAACATCTTCTTCTGGTAATTTACACAAGTCATTTAAAGAAAGTTTTTGTTGGGATTCGAGTTCGTTTAACAAGTTTGATGCTGTTTCTAATATTTGCTTTCCTTGTCGGACTTGAATAGTCGTTTTAGCTTCGATCGCACTTAGCAACACAAAAATCGATATTGTTTGCCAAATCTCTAAATCATCGCCGACAACATCACACTTTGACACGATTTTGCCGTTGTCTGGGGCGTGCATTCCTAAGCCGGAAGCTTGAATTAATGGCTGGATTTCGGCTACGCTTAAATCCGCAAAATCGGAAATTTGATGTTCGAGAGATACTAAATCTGCTAAATCTGGTAGGTTGAACGATTCTGCGGCTAAAGCATCGAGTTTGAAGGTAAGAGTTTGATTTAAAGGATCGGAGATGGCATAAATTGATTGGATTTGCGATCGGCTAACGGCACCTTTATCGAAAAAATCTCTGCCTTGCGGGGCGATGGCAATTTGGCCATTTTCCGACACATCCAAGATTTCCAAACTCACCAGATTCGTCGCCGCAGTCTTCACGAAAACCTCATCTAACCCCAGCAAACCCGCCAATTCCTTCAAAGTTGGCGCAGGTGCAAACTCAACGCCCGCCCGCAAAATGAACTCTTCCAACACGTTAAACTCGCGGGGTTCGCTAACCGCCACCTCCAGCGGAGTTTGGCGAATTGCAAAGCGAAATTGACGCGCCGCCAACACCGACAAACCTGAATTTTGTTGCTCGATTTGTGCGGCTAGCGAACTTAAATTCGCGTCAATTTCTTTAGTTGAGGATGCTAGCAACATCTACAAAACCTCCACACTGACGCACCGTTTTTGAAACTTCCTGATACATTTTGCCGACAGTACCTGTTTGTTGGGTAAATAAATCGTGACAGCCGACAACTATCAGCAATTCTTGAGCGCGGGAAAATGCCACATTCACCCGTTCCGGTTCCTTAGCAAATCCAATATCGCCCCTAATATTATTGCACACTGTGCTCACAATAATCACAGGTCTTTCCATGCCTTGAAATATGTCAACCGTACCAGTGCGGATACTCAAAGAAGGAAATTTTTCGGGGAGAATTCTATCTTTGATTGCATTCAATTGAGCGCCGTAAAAAGTGATAATTCCTACTTCTTTGGGTGGTTCGCCGATCGCACATTTGGGCCGCCAAGCAGCCTCCATATGATCGCACAAAAGCTCGATCGCATCAATCTCCC
Organism: Cyanobacteria bacterium SOY_34_metabat_3; assembly: GCA_031399265.1. Lineage (GTDB taxonomy): Bacteria > Cyanobacteriota > Cyanobacteriia > Cyanobacteriales > Microcoleaceae > Microcoleus. The sequence continues at coordinate 2,443 of JANNOR010000209.1, forward strand.
GCACATTCAACCGCGAAGTGCCCTGTTTTCCCTCCTCAAATCCTTGTCCCACGGGTGTTTTAATCCACAGGATATGATTGTTTTCCTGAATGATTTTGCCTGCGAGATTGTGGGCGCGCTTGATATCCGCTTCCTGAATGCCGCAGTTGAGTTTTTGCTGGTAAAACTGATTGATTGCGCCCATAATTTGCGGGTGCATTCGGTATTGAGTTGTCAGCATTTTTTTGATGCTATCGCTGGCATTTTCAAACAACACTTTGAACAGCGATTCTTTGATGAAACTAAGTTCATCTCCGGTACAACCGATGTCTTCGGCGATATCGTCGATCGTACTTTGATTGAACATCGGCGGTAATTGTCTGTGATCGCCTACTAATACTAATTTTCGGCCTTTCAAAGCCGGAATTAATAACTCTGGCGGCGTACATTTGCTAACTTCGTCAATAATCACTGCGTCAAAACTGGGGAAGTTTTTAGTAAAATCAAAGCTAGCAGCTTGCACGCAAGTAATACCGATGACGTTAGCATTGTCAATATATATTTGCTTTAAATCGTTGCGGTCTTTTTCCGATGGATTGCGGAGTTTTTCAATCCAATCTGTGACAAAGTTTTGAGAACGATTTAGGGCTGTTTCTTCTTGTTCTAATTTGCGCTGCCAAGTTTTGAAAAGACGCTTAATTTTGCTTAAAAACTCCACGTTGAACAATCCTGCATCTGGAACTTCTGGCCCATATTGTGCCGGGATACTTTGCCAGATTGACTTCCACCAATTCCTCTCAACAACTAATGTTGCTGTTGGTTGTTGCTGTTGTAGTTGACTGGTAATTTCGCTCAATTCTGTTTGAAGTTCGGCAAGTTGCTGCTGGGAAGTTGCAGTCGCTGTTTGTAGCGGCAATAAATGCTCGTCAAGAGTAGTTTTGATTATCTCCAAAATCCCAAAAGGATCTAAGTCAGTAATCGATTTTTCAAGCCCAATCGTGCTGACTTTCCAAGCTTCAACTGGCTTGACAAAATGCTGCGGTTGCTCCCAAATATTCGATTTTTGGGCGAGATATTGTTCAGCTAGAATTCGCAACTTTTCCGGTACGTTTGGCTGTGCGATAATTGCCTGCAATTGATTCGTAACTTCGCTAATTTTTAAGTTGGCTTCCTGCTGCGCTGCTTCTACCTGAAGTTTAGCGGCGGATATTTGCTGTTGGTTCACGGTTTGACCGATTTTATCCAATAGCTGCTGCTGTTTGATCAGTTGTTGGTCTGTCTCATTTTTGAGGGGAACCACGCACTCACGGGCGTTTGCGAGGATGCTGTGCAGCAATTCTTTGACTAGGCGATCGAAGGTAGTCTGGATCTGATTTGGCTGCAATGATTCACTATAAAATTGTTGGATGCTACTTAAAAAATTGGCAGTTTTTTCGATAATAAATTTGCGCTGACTTGGACTAATTTGGGAATAGCTGGCGAAGTCTCTGGCTAGTTGTTGCCATTGCGTACGATCGCCCGCAGCGAGCACGATCGGCGTTTGACTCAAATTTAGGTGCAAAAACTCGCTAAACCGGAACTGCTGCCCTTGGATGTCCTTAAAACCTGCGTTTGCTTCGTGGGATACCGCGTTTCGCAACCGATCTAAATCGGGCAAATTAATCTTGCATTTCGGCGGGACGATCGGCAATTTGAGCGATCGGGCAATTTTCAACAGTCCCACGGGCAACTCTACCATATCATCAGTCAGCATCGCGCCCGTTTCCCAGCAAGATTTCACAACTTCATAAAGTCCCGTATCCGCTGTCTCAATCCACTCTGCAACAGCGACAACAACGGCGGCAATCTCCGTTTTTCGCAGTTCCAAATTCTGGATTTTCTGTTCGAGATTATGGCGGTGCGTCTGATTTTGCTTGTCGCCCAATTGTAGCTGATTCACAGCATCAGACATCTGGCGCGACACCCGCAACGACTCCACAACCGTTGACATAGCGTCACAAACATCATCAGCGCGATCGAATGCCGCCTTACATTCCGACAATTGCGCCGCCACAGTTTCCCGCAACCAAACCGCAACCCCAAACGCACCGCAAGCAGGGCGATCGAAACCTATTTGAATAGCATTGCTAGCACAAATTCGCACATTTGCCATAAAATTTTCGACTAAAACATTGTTTTCCGAATAAGGTTTTAGTCTGGGCATAAACTCGGCAACTTCTGGAGATTCCCAGTCAACTTGCGGCGCATCCAGCAGATTTACCAGTCCAGAAATAACAGATTCAATCTCACTTTTTTCGGTTAAAACTCGTTGATAAGCTGTTGTTTGTTCGTTCCACTTTTCCTCAAAGCTAGCCTTACTTTCGTGCAAGTGTTTTAGTTCATTAAAAAAATCTTTTTCGGAGGCAAAGTAAGCAGTAAATCTGTCAGATTCTGCCAGCAACCGCTGCAAAGACTTGACATTATTCAAGCGATGTGAGAGCTTTTGCTCGCAATCAGCCGCCGTATTTTGTAGCCAAGTGCCGATCGCATTTTCCTCCAAAAACGGCTGCCCTTCTTCCTGCACCTTATGAGCTTTTCCCTTGCGCAAAGCCCGAATCGCCGGATTGTGAACTAACCGACTCAAAGCATTATCCACAGCCAAATTAGCCTGGGAAGCAATCAGAGTTTTGCCACCCTGACGAGCAATTTGATAGCAAATCTCCGCAATTACCGTCGTTTTCCCCGTCCCCGGCGGCCCTTGAATCAGAATCAAATCCCGCGCCGAAAGCACCGTTTCTACCGCCGCAAGTTGGTCATCATTCGCATTGGGATTTAATAAATTTTCCCGATCCAATTTAATCAATTTTTCCGGGCTTCTCGCCTGGGAAGAATCGAATAAAAACTCACTCAAATAGGGATTTTGAGCGCGTCCATCTGTCAGCATTTTTAAAGCTTTCTTCTTGCGTTCGATTTGACTGATATCGCCCGCCGCCTCAAAATATAAGAATCCTTGTTTGGGCAATTGATATCTACCGCCCGCCAGGCGAGCGCCCAAATCAAAGTCTAACTTAATCCGTAATTTACCAGAGTCAAAATCAATTTCCGCAATGCTACCCAACGTCTCGCCATCGCGACTGCTTCTGCTTCCCGGCGGCGAATCAAACAAAATAATGTCTTCATTTCTGGCCTTTTTCAGCCTTTCCCGAAAGTCGCCTACTTGCAGGGAATTCTCATCGTAGCCGTCAAGAGTTGCCGAATTGCGATCGATTTCAAAAGTAACGATTTTTAAGCCAGAACCGTAATTGTGAGTCCGGAAAACTACGCAAAATTGACGCGCTTCGGCGATGCGTTTTTCAACATTTAAAAAAGTGTGCCAAACCTTTAGTTGTTCAGTAGTCGGTACGTGTCTGTCATCCCAGAATGGTATTTGTTGGACGCGGGCGATCGACTTTACCGGAATTGGCGATCTACTTTTAGCCACAAGTCGCAACTGAACCGGCAAAACATACCCATCTTTTCTCCCTCTCGGAACCGCCACCAAACCAACATCCAGCAGTTTCAATCCACCGATACCATCTTCACAGCGTACAGTTGCTAACAATCGCAAAGTGCGATCGGCTTTTTGCAGCAATTGAGGTAATTCAAAACCGTCTTCATCCGTAGCAAGAATCAACTCCCAGATTTCCTCTTCCGAAAATCTTTCATTTACCTTTTGGCGGCGCACATAAAAAAGATTGTGAGATTCGCCGGCTATCTCCGACATCAGAATTTCCGCACGATCTCTGCATTCCCAATCACAATACTTGGCTAAAGCCGATTCCCCTTCAACTTGACCAATAAACTTACTAATTGTGCGATCGCCACTAAACTTATATCCCCAATCTTCTGTTACTAAAGATGGCATATTTTGACTTCTGATTTTTGATTAGAGATTTTAGAGTAGCACATCGGAACTTGTGCCGGCACATCGGTGTCAACAATCGCCTGAAACTCCCGAGAAATCCCGCTTTTTGCTGAGTCTAGATCCCCCTAAATCCCCCTTAAGAAGGGGGACTTTGAGAAGACTCCTATCCCCCCCTTCTTCTTCTTAAGGGGGGCTAGGGGGGATCTGGCCTTAATCGTCAAAAAGCAGTGCGCACTGCGCACCCTACTAACTGCATCTATAAAATCAAAAGGGCGAATGATGGGAATTGAACCCACGAATGGTGGTACCACAAACCACTGCCTTAACCACTTGGCTACACTCGCCATAACATCTGTAACTATAGCATCACATATTAGTACAAGTCTAGGGGTAAAGCAAAAATATTTTTCAATATCTGCGATCGTCCCACAACTAAATAGATGCGAATAGCCTTAGACTTCAGATACAGTAAGACTTTAGCACAATTTTGCGCCAAGGGCGACAGGCAAAAATTCCCACCCAAAAAGCCTGTAGTCCGAACTCAACAACTCTGGCAGCATCCCGATTTCCGCCAGCACATTAAAATATCCTTGTATCCTCCATCTTCTATCTTCCATCTTCCTTAGCGCCCTAGCGCTGACGCGCGGCTTCGCCTACAGCGCCTTCGCGGTTCGTTTCAAAGAAAAATCTAAAATCTAAAATCCTATGAGTTACTGTCTCAACCCAGAATGTCAAGAACCCGAAAACTCCGACACCGCAGAACATTGCTTAAACTGCGGATCCAACCTGTTACTCAGACAGAGATATCGCCCGATTCAACTCTTAGGTAAAGGCGGATTCGGCAAAACGTTTTTAGCACTCGATGAAGACATTCCATCTCATCCCCGCTGTGCAGTCAAACAATTTCATTTTTACGATCGCGATCCCGAAATTTTCAATAAAGCCGTCGAATTATTTCATCAAGAAGCAGTCCGTTTAGACGAACTCGGAAAACATCCGCAAATCCCCAACTTATTAGCCTGCTTTGAACAAGAAAACCAGATTTATTTAGTTCAAGAGTTTATAGAAGGCCCGACTCTCAAACAAGAATTAGATGAAAGTATATACGATGAAGCTCAAATTTGGCAACTGCTGCAAGACTTATTGCCCGTATTGCAATTCATCCACGACAAGCGCGTCATTCACCGCGATATCAAACCAGAAAATATTATCCGCCGTCAGTCAGACAACAAACCCGTATTGATCGACTTCGGCATTGCCAAACTGATGACTGATACAGCGATACTCCGTCCAGCAACGCTTATTGGTAGTCAAGATTATGTAGCACCCGAACAAATGCGTGGCAAAGTATTTCCAGCTAGCGATCTTTACAGTTTTGGTGTTACTTGCATTCGCCTGATGACGCAAGTCCCTCCATTAGATATGTATGACTATAAGACAGAACGCTGGTGGTGGCGGGATTTTGTCCCGAAAGCCAAAAGTATTAGTGACGAGTTAGGTGAAATTTTAGATAAATTGCTGCAAACTCATCTCAATCAGCGCTACGGTTTTGCTGCGGAAGTTTTGCAAGATATCGATGCAGCTTTAGATATGCGCGATCGAGCTTTGCTTTTGCCCAAAATGCCGTTAGCGCAGCCCTCGGAGAGGATCGCCCCTACTCTCAGTAATAGCGAGCAATCAGCCAATTTCACCGCCCCACAAACTTCCGATTTTCCCATTTTGCCCGCAAAATCCGCATCTATTACTTCCAATCTGGAGTTGAGTCTGATTTCTGAACGCGGAGTTAATTATACCAAACTGCGGGATTTTTTGTCAAATAAAAAGTGGAAAGAAGCCGATCGCGAAACTTGGACTGTGATGTGTCAGTCTCTCTCGCTGGAACCGGGAACTCTGCTAGAAATTGGGCAAATTAATCAGCTACCGTGCGAAGATTTGCAAATAGTCGATCGCCTTTGGGTGCAACACAGTCAAGGTCGGTTTGGCTTCAGCGTCCAAAAGCAGGTTTACGAAAGCGTCAAAGGAGATTATATCAGATTTTGCGATCGGGTAAACTGGCCAACATACAACTCTGTTAATACTCTAAATAAAATTAAATTCAGCCAGCAATCACCTCCGGGACATTTGCCCTTTCGCAGTTGGGTAGGCGAAATTCAATGGGTGCGGCACCTCGATGCCATGTCGGCTAGATTGACCGAGTGCGACAAAAATTCTGCTGCTAAAGTGTAATATTGTCATCTATTAGATCAGTAAAACTTCATATTTAAACTCTATCTAAAAGCAGATAAATCTGTCCTGTTAGATGTATCCAGCGACCGAGGTTCGGTGCGATCGCTTGTCGCACAATAGATTCATAAGGTGAACACAGCTACAAGTCTGCAATCCTCAGACTGTAACAACAGAACTCAACAGAGGTATCGATCGATGTTTTTTCACAAAAAGCAACTAATGTCTGCGGTGACAGTAGATGAAGCCAACCCCCGTTTTGCCCAATTGCTGCTAGAACAGTTTGGTGGAGCAACCGGAGAATTAACAGCAGCTTTGCAATACTGGGTGCAGTCCTTTCACTGTGAAAATGCAGAAATTAAGGATATGCTCCAAGATATTGCGATCGAAGAATTCGGCCACTTAGAAATGGTTGGCAAACTAATCGAAGCTCACACCAAAAACGTTGACCAAACAGATGCTTATAAAAGCACTTTGTTTGCAGTGCGCGGTGTAGGCCCGCACTTATTGGACAGCGAAGGTCAAGCTTGGACTGCTGCTTATGTCAACGAAGGCGGCGATGTCGTGCGCGATTTGCGCGCTAATATCGGTGCAGAAGCAGGAGCTCGCCAAACCTACGAAGCATTGATTAAACTAGCGCCGGATGCCGGAACTAAAAAGACGCTGCATTTCTTGCTGACTCGGGAGATTTCCCACACTCAAATGTTCATGAATGCTCTGCAATCTATGGGCAAACTTACCGATCCCATGTTCGGAAATATTCCCCCAGATTCAACAGTGGATCTTTTCTTCAACTTGTCTAGTGATGGCAAAGACCAGCCAAATGCTTTGAACTCTGAACCTACTTTCAAGTACGTCGCCGATCCGACTCCTCAAGGTTAATCGGAATATTCGACAACTGAGCTCCCCGACTTCTAAAAAAAGTCGGGGAGCTCGCCGTGGTGTTTTTTTTAGGAGTTTCGGCTTCCAGATGTTAAAATTATTCAATATCCCGATCGACCATTAACATCAAATCCCTATTGAAATTGCGATCGACTTACCTATTAGTTTCTCACGGCAGCCGCGACCCCAGACCCCAACTAGCTTTGGAAAACCTCGGTCAACTGCTGTCTCAAAATTTGCCTGAGTCGTTTCCCGCAGTAGGAACCGCTACCCTAGAACTCGGCCCCGCGCCGCTGCACGAACAAATTTGCAGTTTTGGCGATCGTACTCTCTCCCTCGGGCTAACAGAATTGCAAATTCTGCCCGTATTTTTACTGCCTGGTGTTCACGTCGCCGAAGACATACCCGCCGAGGTGGAAATTGCCCAAAAAACTTTTGGCGACAAGCTAAAAATTGAATTGCGCCCGCATTTAGGTTCCCAGGAAGCAGGCTTAACAAACTTGCTAAAAAATCAGATGCAAGAGGTGGCTTTTATCCCCAATTTCGGTTCGCCAAAATGGATTTTACTATCTCACGGTAGCCGTCGCCCCGGAGGTAACTCGACAGTTGAAGAAATTGCCAGCAAACTAGGTGCGCTGACAGCTTATTGGTCGGTAAAGCCGAGTTTGCCTTCCCAAATTGAGAGTTTGGTTCGCGGTGGACAGCAGCAAATCGGAATTGTGCCATACTTCTTATTTAATGGAGGAATTACAGATGCGATCGCCGAAAATGTCGAACAGCTAAAGCAGCAATTTCCCGAGGCGGAAATTCATCTGGCAAATCCTCTAGGCGCAAGTGTAGAATTAGCAAACTTAATTGGGGATTTAATTCAAAAATGAACCCCAGAGGCAAAGAAGGCGTAAAGGAAGCAAGAAAAATGTCTTTAGGTAAAGTGTATTTAGTGGGTGCGGGGCCCGGAGATCCAGGTTTGATGACCTTGAAGGGAAAAGCTCTGTTAGAGTGTGCCGATGTAGTGATTTACGACGCTTTAGTCAGCCCTCAAATTTTGGCAGCAATCAACCCCGAAGCCGAACGAATTGACGCCGGAAAACGCAAAGGCCGTCACTCGTTAATACAGGACGAAACTACTCAGCTATTGATCGAAAAAGCTCAAGATAATGCGATCGTAGTTCGTCTCAAAGGCGGCGATCCGTTTATCTTCGGGCGCGGCGGCGAAGAAATGGAAGAGTTGGTAAAAGCCGGAGTTTCGGTAGAAGTCGTCCCTGGTGTAACTTCTGGAATTGCGGCCCCTGCTTATGCGGGAATTCCTTTAACGCACCGATCGTACAGTTCGTCAGTCACCTTTGTCACCGGTCACGAATCAGCGGGAAAATATCGACCGGAAGTAAATTGGCAGGCGATCGCCCGCGGCTCCGAAACCATCGTAATATACATGGGAATCCACAATTTGCCTTACATTATCGGCCAGTTAACAGCAGCCGAATTGAGTGCAGAAACGCCCGTAGCATTAGTGCGCTGGGGAACACGGCCGGAACAAGAAGAACTGATCGGGACTTTGGGTACAATTGTAGAGCAAGTTGAGGCGACTGGATTTGCAGCACCTGCGATCGCCGTCATCGGAAATGTCGTCAATTTACATGAAACATTGTCTGGATGTCGCCCAGTTTATCAAACTGTAGAATAAGCGGAAAATAGGGGAAAAAAAGGGCGATCGATCGCCCTTTTTCCCCCCTACACCGTCTCTAGCCAAGCAAAAATTAGAGATTCAAATAAGCGGCTAGACACTTGTTAGAATGGCATCAGTTTGGGCTTGATGTATTGGCTGTTGGCGCGGATGAAGCACACTGGGCTGTTCGTCACCCGCAACCAGGAAGCGCCACCAGCGGTGATGAAGCTGTTGAGACCCTGGTTCTGGACATCAATAGTGCTGCCGTTTGGGAAGGTCTTGACGATGGGGCCACTAGGGGCAGTAGCGCGACAATTGAGCCCCGTTGGGTCGGTGACAACCCACTTGGGCCAAGTGGCGCTGCCTGCGGTTTCAGATTCAATGGTATTGGCATTGCTGGCCAGGAAATTGCCGCTGCTATTGGCGACTGGGACGGCTTCGGTCAGATTGAGCTTGAAGATGGAACCCACCCGAGAGGGACAGTTGACCCCACCAGTAATCGTCCAAGAGGCTGTCAGGGGCGCAGGGCCGGAGTTAGAAACCGGACGTTGTAGTTTCAGGTTGCCCTTGCATTGTTGCGTGGCATCGGGCCCGAAATGCTCATCGGTGAAGGTTCCAGTATAGGTTCTGATGCCACCACTGCTAGTGACGCTAGTCGCCTGGAAGCCTCCTGCCCACTCCCTGCCGCCTACGTAAGTCCTGTAGTAGCCAGTGCCAATAGCAGAGCCAATGTCACCAGGAAGTTCTTTAATCTGAATAAAAGTGGTGCGACTGCTGGTTTTGTAGGCGCTGGCTTGGGCAATGTGGGGGAAAAGGGCGATCGCAGCGATCGCGCCTAAAATAGAAATGATCGGTTTCATAGGTATGTACTTGGAAGTAAGATAAATAAATTTGGTTCGATCGCAGATATTAGGGCCAGCAGGTATTTCCACTACCGCCAAAGCACTCATTACTCGATCGAGCAATACTGATTTGGGTGATATTTTTGACACCGGGGACGTATTTGAGATTTTCCCGGAGAGTCTTTGTAATAGCGGTGTCGCGAAGGGCATCAGTCCCAATTCCGCTAGTGACGAAAGCTTGGCAGAAACGAATTTTGTAGGCAATGTTACTACCCGATATCTGGCGTTTGATCATAAAGCGACCTGCATTGATGGCTCCAGCAGGTAGGGTTTGACCGTTGCAGGCATTGGCAGAAAGCAGCGGTACGATCGCCTGTAGACCCGGTGCACTAGCAATTTCGCTACTGCTTGGCCCTCGAAATAACTGTTGGAGAGCACCGACATCCCGCAGAGGATTGCTGGTAGAACGATTTACCTTGTAGGTGTAATTGAAGTCTTGCCCACTCTTCGGCATCCGAGGAAAGTGCACCGTTACAGTTGCAGCGATTGAGGGGGATTGCGATAGCCCGAGAGCAACTAGACTCGAACAGCCGGCGATCGACAGGAAACTAAATTTCATGGGAAACTCTTTATTTGCATTTATTTCTTAGGTATAACCGCTGACGGAAATGCCTTGCCAGTCACTTTTTCTAGTGACACTTGTTTGTGGTAACTCGTTTGAGCGTCACTTATTTTAGGGACAGGGCGATAAAAATCGTTCAAATAATTGTTATATGACCGGAGATGATATGACGCACCTTACTAATTGTGACAGTTGCGTCCAGGATTGATATCAAATCCCGTAGTATCGGAATTAATATTACCCACAGTCAGGAGACGGTAGTGCCGTGTCCCTACGATTAATCTGGCGTAGGGAGACGGCACTGCCGTCTCCGACCTATCATGTATGAGTGTTACCGGAATTGATATGAAGTAATACCAATTCTCCAAAATCATGCAATCATTTATGCAAATCCCCAACTTCTTCAAGAAGTCGGGGATTTAAAAGAAGTAAAAACAATAATTTCAGCAATTTCAACGCGCCACCTGCCGCATATATTCCCCCCACAACTGAGCGGCATTTGCACTACCTCCGGCTGTCGGAGAATTATCATCATTTCCCAACCAAACCCCAGTCACGAGTTGCTGGCTCGGAATATAACCAACAAACCACAAATCTCTATTATCATTAGTCGTGCCAGTTTTTCCAGCTTCTCCCAATCCCAAAGCAGCACTGCTGCCCGTACCTCCCCGCACCACACCTTGCAGCATATCTGTCATTGTATCCGCTACACCTTCAGATATTAACTGCCGATTGGCAACGCCATCTTTTTGATAGTCATAAATCACCCGGCAACTGTTAAAATCATTTCGATCTTTACAATCGCTGCTGTCAATAATTCGCTTGATTACGTGGGGACGATTGCCCAAACCCCGGTTAGCCACAACCCCGAAGGCACCCGTTAATTGCAATACGTTAACTTCACTTTGACCTAAAACCAAACCAGGGGACGAATTCAGTGGAGATGTAATTCCCAAACGTCTGGCCATTCCCACTACATTGTCTAAACCGACATCTTGTTGTGCTACTCTCAAAGCAATTGCATTTTCGGACTGTGCTAAACCCCGATACATATCAGCACTGCCGCTGGTTCTTTCGCAGCCGCTGTAACTTTGTCCGCCCCAAGAAAGCGGCTCGCAAGAATAAATTTTGCTCGGCGGTATTCCGCGTTCGAGGGCTGCTGCATAGGTGAAAATCTTAAATGTAGAACCGGGCTGTCTCAAAGCTTGGGTAGCCCGATTAAACTGACTTTGCAAATAATCTACGCCCCCAACTAAAGCTAAGACTTCCCCGGTTTTAGTATTGAGAGTTACCACTGCTCCTTGAGAAAAGCCAGCGTTCGCTCCGGCATTTTCAACTGAATTTCTGAGGGAATTTTCTGCTACTTTTTGCAGGCTGGGATTCAAACCTGTTTCTACAATAAAATTGCCTTCTCTGGCTAACTGCGCCCCCAACAAAAACTCCAATTCGTCAAATACATAACTGTAGAAATAAGGAGCGATCGTACTTTGGAGAAATTGGCGAGCTTTGGGATTTATCTCAATTCGCGATCGCCTCGCGCGATCGGCTTCTTCCTGAGAAATCGTCCCCATAGCCCGCATCCGTTCGATCACCCGATCGCGGTACTGCACCGCCAACTTATAATTTTGAATCGGATTAAAACTGTTTGGCGCAGGCAAAATGCCCGCCAAAGTCGCCGCCTCCGACAAACTCAAATCCTTCGCCGACTTGCCAAAATAAAACCGAGACGCATCCTCAAAACCGTAAAGGTCAATTCCCAAGAATACGCGATTTAAATAAGTCAGCAACAGCTCGTCTTTGCTGTAATAACTCTCCAGTTTCAAAGCAACTACGGCTTCCCGCAGCTTGCGTCCAGCAGAATCTTGAGTTCCCACATAATCTCGAAACAAACTCCTCGCCAACTGCTGCGTCAGAGTGCTGCCGCCTTCGCGAATTCCTCCCCCGCGAACGTTGGTCAACAGCGCCCGCAAAACGCCGAGAGGATCTACCCCCAAATGCCAATTGTACCGGCTGTCTTCGGAAGCAAGTATCGCCTTGGATAAATAAGGCGAAAAATCCTGCAATCGCTTTAATTCTAAGTGAGCGTTATTTTGAGGAGGGCGCAGGGGAGTTTGTCCGTCGCGGGCGTAAACAATTACTGGCCCGTTGACGCTTCTCGGTAGGGGACGCACTTGAAACTTGGTCGATTCAATACCTACTAACACCGCCATCAAAGCGGTAATTCCGCTGGCGCCGTAAAAGCTGTAACGCAAGAACTCCAAATACCAAGGCGGCGGATCTACGTACTGAATTCTCACGGCGGCGGCGAGTTCCGGCGGCCCTAAAGTAAACACGTCTCCGTGACGCAGGGACATACTTTTAACTCGCCTTTTGCCGCAGTAAATGCCGTTGGTAGAGTCTTCATCTTTGATCGCAAAAGGAGTTCGCCGCCGGCTATCCCGCGACAGGGATAAGTGTACGTGACTTACCACGGGATTGCGAACGACTATATCTGAAGATTTGGACGATCGACCTAACAAATACCGATCGCCCAATAGCGGATAAACCTCGGCTTTTGCAGCGCCGGCATCTTGTACCCAGAGTTCGGGTACTTTGGCATTCGGTTTCAGCGCTAGCTGGTTAAAGTTAACCTTGGCAATAGTCTGGACTGCTTGGGTAATAGCACCCAAGACGGTTTGAGGTTTGCGGGGTGGCTGCGGTGGGGTCATATTTCGCTGTGGACTACGATCGAGCGATCGGCTCTTGCATCATTCTACTCGCAAGTTTTGGCTATTTTCACAATCGAGCCCGCACAATCGGGCGCCAGGAGGCTAGGGGCGATCGATTTTGGGGCTAGGTGGTTGTACTGCATTCACCCGATCGAACATCAGCTTGCACCGGAAATATGCTCGACAAATCCAGAGAAAATTCTGGAAAACCCAGAATTCCGACCGTTTCATTCGGCAACATAATGCTTTTCAACCTGTAACCGAACCTACCTCGACTATCTTGATACGGATCGTTATAGATTTCTAGGCAATTATCAACTAAATTAAATATCCAGTAATCCAAGATGCCATCTTCAGCATAGACCGATATTTTTTTTCCGCGATCGTAACTCAAAGTCGCATCAGCAATCTCAACAAGCAACAAAATATCGGCAGGTTCGGGCCCCGAACACAAATAATTATCAGCTCGGTTTCGAGCAACTACCGCATCCGGCTGAGGTTCGCTGTCATCCCTCAAAATAATCGGTTTTTGTCCCAGCACGATCGCGCGAGCGCCCAAAAGTCTAACTAGAGAATCAAGCAACTTGGCATTACAATCCGAGTGTAATGCGGTAGTTTTTGGCAGCAGTACGATTTCTCCCCGAATCAACTCTACCCGATCGTGCGGTTCAAAAAAACCCAATTCACTCAGGCGGTGATATTCAGCTATAATAAAGCGTTTTGCAGTAACCACAGTCATAACTAAGCAAATAGTACATACCAATACCTCATGCTATTGTAGCGACCGAAAATCCGGAGTTATATCATTTCCGGTTTCATCGGAATTCATATTACCCGAAATGAGGACACGGCAGTGCCGTTTACCGACAATTGTTTGTGGTAGGGAAACGGCACAGCCGTGTCCTCTATATCATTCCGGTGCAGCCGGAATTGATATGATGTAGCAATCGGCTTCGCAGTTGCTATAATTAAAACCCCCCTTTTTCAAGGGGGGTTCAAAGCCGAAAATCAGCTTAATTCTCCTTACATCGAAGAACCCAAACCGGCATAAGCGCCGTAGAAGAAAAGACTCAAAATGCTCAGAGCACCGAGACCAGCGACAGTAGCTACCAGCCACAAAGGAATTTTGCCACCACTAGACATAGCCATCACCTCACTAATTTACAGCTAAACAAATTCGATCGAACTATCGAAAAGAAACTCGGGTACCAGTTAGTTAAAGAAATAACTGGAGAACAAAATACCCAGGGTAAAAATCATTAACAAACCCAAATAAAGCGAAGTCCGGTTTAACTCAACGGGCTGCTCATTGGGATTAGGAACGCGCTCAGGCATTGTAAACTCCTATCGTTGAATAAATTGCATTGCTGCGATCGCGCCCAAAAAGAAAATTGTTGGGACACCTAAAGTATGAACGGCCAACCAACGCACCGTAAAAATCGGATACGAAATTGGCTCGTTGTTTGGGGTTCGGCTCGTCATTTTTCCAGATCCTTGTTAAATTACTTGGCGTTAATGAACTGATCTACTTGTTTTTTCGCTTCAAAGCGATCCGAAATAATCGGCACTTCTTCCCGCTGCGGTGTGAAATACTGGTTGGGGCGAGGAGTTCCGAAAGCATCGTAAGCCAAACCCGTTTGCACAAACAGCCATCCAGCAACAAACAAAGCTGGAATGGTGATGCTGTGAATTACCCAATAACGGATACTTGTAATAATGTCCCCAAACGGACGTTCTCCAGTTGTACCAGCCATTTAGAATCCTCCTTTCAACAACAAATCGACAGACAATCTCTATTACTATTCTACTATCAAGCAGCTTGCGCTGAACCTTGATATTTCAGCAAAGTGCCGTTGGCACCGATCACAAATCCGCGATCGGGGCCCATGAAGACAATCCTGTAAAAATTAGCAGGAACATCCTCAACTTCGCGGTCTTTTTGCCAAGTTTTGCCGCCGTCCAAACTGCACAGCAAATTGCCGCCGCCGCCGGCTACCCAAACTTCATTATCGGTTCGGTAAGCCATGTCTAGCAAACCCCAACTCGCCTTGCGATCGGGAAAAAACGGTTTTCCCCAACCTTCAGCCTCGGAGGCATCACTAAACTGAATCTGACCGCCGCGGGCGATCATCCACAAACGCCCGTCCTTGGTAAAGCCCATATTTTGCAGGCGGCGGGAACTGTTACGGTTGTGAGGTTCCCAAGCATCCAGTCCCGGTTTCCAGACAGAATAGAAATTTCCCTTCGAGGAAACTGCAACATACTGTCCGTCTTCAGAACGGTTGATATTGCGAACCACTCCAAAGGAATCCTGCACGATCGCTTTCCAATTCTTACCAGCGTCAGTAGTCCGGTAAATCGCGCCCACATCGGTCGTCATGTCAGCCGAGTTCGGGCCCAAAGCGGCGATCGTACTCGGAGAACCAGGCAACTGAGAGCTCAAAGCAATCCGGGTCCAAGACTTGCCCTCATCCTCTGTGTGGAGCAAAACAGAAGGCTGACCGACAATCCAGCCTTCGGAACCCGAAAAACTCACCGATGCAAAACGCGACCTAGTATCGTCGATATCCAGGGCGATCGGCTTCCAGTTAGAACCGCCATCGGAGGTTTCAAACAAAGTCGCCTCAGAACCCACCACCCAGCCGTGCTGAGAATTTCCCGTAAAGGCAATATCCTGCAAATTAGCTTCCGTGGGCAAGGCAATTACCTGCCAGGGGTTGTAACTCACAGAACCGATCGTGCTGCAACTCGTACAGATGAGCGCAGCCGCCAATAACATTACAATTCGTTGCCAAAATCTCACAATCGTTTTACTGCAAACCATACATACTAAGTAACAACAAAAAACCAACGACCAAGCCGCCAAAAATCAGCAAACTTTTCTGACCTTCAGTCATGCCGTTGACACCGACACCGTAACGCTGATTTGCCTTAAATCCCGATACCCCTTCCATCTGACCGAGATTTTGAAACATCGGCTTGCGCGCCGCGCAAACGGGACATACCCAAGTCATAGGCAAATCTTCAAAAGCCGTGCCCGGGGCAATGTCAATTTTAGGATTGCCCTTTTTCGGATCGTAGACGTAGCCGCAGGCGCGGCACTCGTGCCGATCGAGGGTTTTAGTCTCAGTGGCCGGATCGCTCATAAATCCAAAATTATGGGTCAGCTAACCGTAAAGTACCTCAGCTAAACTTAGCTAGAGTTGGGGCTTCCAACTAAAACTCAGATTAGGACGGTCTTATTCGTCTTCGAGGTTTCCCGTCTCAACCGCCGATGCCACCGCACACCGCAAGGATGTTCGACACAAAGCGTCGGTGGTGGTCGATCGAGCGCGTCCACAGGCAGCCGCCCGTTTTATGCAGGCACTTACAAGATTAGAATATACATTAAAAATTATTGCAGAATATGGACGATTTATCTCAACTAACTCGTAATTTCAGTCACAAAAAATCTATATAATACGTAAAGACAAGTTACAGAACCCTTTCACAGAGGCAGTAATTATTCACTGTGTTTGCACTTAGCGGCTACGAGTATTTTTTAGGCTTCCTGTTAATTTCCAGCCTAGTCCCTCTTCTCGCCCTCACGGCGTCTAAGGTGCTGCGGCCTAAAAGTCGTCCCTACGACCGACGGACGACCTACGAATCTGGCGTCGAGCCGATCGGCGGAGCCTGGATTCAGTTCAACATCCGATATTATATGTTCGCCCTGGTCTTCGTCATCTTCGACGTAGAGACAGTCTTCCTCTATCCTTGGGCGGTTGCTTTCAACCAACTAGGACTCTTGGCTTTTATCGAAGCCCTGTTTTTTATCACGATCCTCGTTATAGCTCTTGTATATGCTTGGCGCAAAGGAGCCTTAGAATGGTCTTAACTTCTGACAAGTCACAAAAATCGCTAATTATCAATCCGGCAGAGCGACCTGAAGTCACATCTCAACTCTCAGAGAACATCATCCTGACAACAGTTGATGATTTGTACAACTGGGCGAGGCTTTCGAGCCTGTGGCCGCTGCTTTACGGTACGGCTTGCTGCTTCATCGAATTTGCAGCTTTGATCGGATCGCGCTTTGACTTCGATCGATTCGGCTTGGTACCTCGATCGAGCCCACGACAAGCCGACCTGCTAATCACCGCCGGCACAATCACCATGAAGTACGCCCCCATCTTGGTGCGGCTGTACGAACAAATGCCCGAACCCAAATACGTGATCGCGATGGGCGCGTGCACGATCACCGGCGGAATGTTCAGCGTAGACTCCCCGACAGCAGTCAGAGGCGTTGACAAACTAATCCCCGTAGACGTGTACATCCCCGGCTGTCCTCCGCGTCCAGAAGCGATTATTGATGCAATTATCAAACTGCGGAAAAAAATCGCCAACGATTCGATGCAAGAACGCGGCAACTTGCTACCAACTCACCGCTACTACACCAGACCCCACAAAATGAAGGTAGTAGACGATATTTTGGACGGCAAATACTTGTCAATTCCCGGTCGGATGGCACCGCCGAAAGAATTGACGGAAGCGATGGGAATGCCAGTACCGCCAGCTTTGCTGACTGCACAAAAACAGGAGGTACAACGTGGCTGAGACAGAAACCTCAATTGTTGAAGCAGGTAAAGTTTCCCAGTGGTTGACTCAGAATGGCTTCGATCACGAGGCTTTAGCGGCTGATAATTTGGGCGTGGAGATATTAAAGGTCGATCGCGACTTCTTAATTCCCATGTCAACAGCACTGTATGCCTACGGGTTCAATTATATGCAGTGCCAGTGCGCCTACGACCAAGGCCCTGGACAAGATTTAGTCAGCGTCTACCACTTGGCTAAATTGACGGACAACGCTTCCCATCCCGAGGAAGTCCGCGTCAAAGTATTTATTCCCCGCGAAGATCCGAGAGTGCCATCAGTTTACTGGATTTGGAAAGCAGCAGATTTCCAAGAGCGGGAATCCTACGATATGTACGGCATCGTCTACGAAGGACATCCGAATCTGAAACGGATTTTGATGAACGAAGATTGGGTAGGCTGGCCGCTGCGGAAAGATTACATTTCCCCTGATTTCTACGAATTGCAAGACGCTTATTAAATAGAGTTTTGTGAGGGCGGGTTTAGAGCATAAAATTTGACTTTTGCCGTCAAATTTTATGTAAAACCTGCCCTCTGTTGTGTCATTCTGAATGAAGCCAAAAATTTCGCTCGATTCTTCGTTTTTCTCAGAATGATATAATTACATGAAAATGCGTAAGTCCTGTCTTTATATAACTTTTTCATCGTTCGATAGTGGAGTGAGCCAGCCTAGGCATCCACAGGCGATCAGGATTGAACCAAATATGACTATCACTAGCTCAACGCCTTGGCTTTTGATGAGGAAACTGCCAGCAACAGTTGCTATAGGTATGGCAGCATACGCAATAAGTCTTGTGACTGAAACGACTCTTCCCAACAAGTTAATATCAACTACTTTTTGCCTCAATGTAAAGTAGGTAACGACAATAATCGAGTTAAAGCAAAGAACAAAGCTCCAAGCGATCGAAAACTGCAAGTAGCCTTTTGATAGAGTAATAAGTAATCCAGAAATACCTGATAATATTGAGCAAATCAAAATTAGTCTACCTTCAGGTAGTAACTTAGTGAGGCTGGGCGCGCAGAGAGAGCCAATTATTGCTCCTATGCCACCGATAGAAAGAGCAATGCCAACCTGGCTATCAGTTAGTCTTAATATATCCTTTAAGAAAAAAAACAAGTTGCCTTCAAATATATGTATTGCAAAATTCTCAAAAAAGAAAAGCAAGCAAGCATACTTAATAAATTTATTTTTGAAAGTTTCATGAAAACCCTGCTGAATATCTTTCATAATTGATTGATTAGTGTCTTTTTCTATGCTTCTGGATTGATAGCTTATTTGAGAGATTAAGACAAAGGATATAAAAAAAGAAAATGCGTTAACATATAGAGTGTTTATTGCTCCAATACTAGCAACCATTACGCCGGCAAATAGAGGGCCAATTATGCCGATCAAGTTTTCAGTAGTTGAAATGTATGAGTTAGCTTTTGAAAGCTGATCTGGCTGCACAATCTCTGGAATAATTGAGTTAAAAGCTGGATGGTACGCAGACTCTATACTCGCAATAATAAAGACTAATGGCAGCAGTGCAATTGAAAAATTTGAACTAGATAGTAACCCAAGTGCAAAAACAAAAATCGTTGCCGAGAGGTCTCCAAATAACAAAACGGCTTTCCTATGGTATCGATCGGCAATAGCTCCTCCGAATGGTGTAACGAAAAGATACGGAGCGAATGTAGTTGCATAAACTGCCCCCATAGCAACTGCGTCTTTGGTAGTTTGATAAACGAGCAACGGCAATGCAACCTTGTATAGCCAGTCCCCACCTAGAGAAAGGAAAAACGCAAGCAGAAGCTTTGTGAAGTTACTGTTGATCATACAAAAACTACCTCATTACAAAAACTACCTAACCAGAACCTTGTCATACCAATTCTGTATGAAGCTGCACACAATGGGAAGCCTGAAATCCTTTCCGGTAAAGGATGTATCCTATGCAGCTTCACAGAAAAATGGTATCACCTACTCAGAAAAGCTACTTTGCTGAACAAACTGGACAGTCTTTATGCTTGTCCCATTCTTCTGCAACATCTAATCGCATAGTATCGAATGGTATTTCAATCAATTTACCTAAGGAAACAGGATTGGCGATTCCTGTAGCTAACTTCAAGAAATCTGTAAGCATATGTCCAGTCAACGTTGAAACAAAAGTTACAATTGCTGGTGCTGGTGCCGACGTTGAAAAATCAGTGTTTAAGTCTTTTTCTATGAGAGTATAAGTGGAATCCTCATTATCTATAACAGTGTTGGCCCAGCATTCAGTGCAACCAGAGATACCAGGAATAACCGTACAAAACATAGCCCTCTTAACGTCTAGTCCACCATGTATATAAGGAATTTGCTCTTTTACACAGGCTTCGTTTAACCATCCCTGTATACGCATCCTGGGCTTGTCAGCGACGCAAATCACGATATCCCTACCTCTGATAACATTCCTGATGTCTTCGGCTGAAGATATTTTCATTTCTACAAATTCTACTTCATTCGATTTGTAGAACTGGTCTATTCTTTCTTGCGCTGCTAGAACTTTGTTTTTTCCAATATCGGTTTCTGAATACAGGATTTGTCTGTTTAAATTAGAGAGTTCTACCTTGTCACAATCTACAGCAATAATCTTTTTTACACCAAGCGCTACTAGGTCATAAATAATGTGTGTACCCAATCCACCGATTCCTAGAAGCGCAACTTTAGTGTCTTGTAATTTTTTTTGGTACAAAAACTTGTTGTTTTCCATTCTACAAAATGAGCCAAAAAAATTAATATTTCTGCTCCACCTTATTGCATCGTATTCAGATAGTATTCCATTGTGATTCAGACAGGAATCTTCTATTAATAAAGCATCATTCATGTCACACACAATATCATTGAGCTGCTCTTGTGTCGTGAATGGCTTGTCCGAGAGCACTTTAGAAATAATGTCATCTAGTGTATTTATACCATCCATATTTGTAATGATTGATGTAATGACTCCATCTGGGTCATCTACCTCCATTAATTGTCCAGCTACTCTGAAGCAAACCATGTTGTCCAAAATGTATTTGTCTACGGTAGGTTTAACAATTGGTTGAACATTATTTTTCATTGACTTGTACCCATAGTAAGTTGTTTTTGCTGAATTCAGGTGACAAAGTTTAATTACCGTGCTGTCTAGTGACAGCACGGCGCATCAGCTAATTAGCCAACACCAGAGGTGCGAACAGCAGTTGCTTTTTTAATACGTGCTTTCATGGTTTTCTCCTTGTTAACTGTGAGGAATTTACTCTGTGCATTCTTAATTAAGATATGTAAAGAGTACACCAGAGTTTGGACAAACTTGTCCAATAACACAGTTCTACTCCTATTAGAATCTCATTACCAGTCGCTTGTTTGTGTTAACTCAAACAAGTGTCACTCGTTTGTGCGACTTGACACCACCCGACAGGTTTATCAGCGAACTGAGTTCTGGGGGAAAGTGGGTGCTCGCCTTGTCGGTCGTTGGTGGTTGGTTTCTGGTTCCGATCGCCACCCAGTTCTGTTGAAAATTTGCCAGCATAAATTACGTGTGCGTGACGCCAGTACCAACATAGGCGACGGACAATTCTGGGAAAGTCGGGTGGGGAGTGATCGCTAGTACGGGCGAAGTAAGGACTAAAACTTCAGGGCTTACGCAGGCAGACTACATATAGTGTTTCTGCACAAATACGAACGCTATAGTCCTCGATTTGCAATTTTCGGAGTGGGCGATTATACCTTCAAACCTTGGAAAATTGCGATCGGCGGGCTTTATAAAAAATTGGAGTTCAGGTTAATCGGTGAAATAGCTGATAAACCTGTGGTTTTTGATGATACTGTTTACTTTCTTGGGTTTGACGACGAGGGAGTTGCACGTCAAACTTTTGAGCTTTTGAATTCATCGGCTGCAATTAAGTTTTATTCTGCGATCGTATTTTGGGATGAAAAGCGTCCGATAAAATCGAGTGTCTTAAATTGTTTGAATCTAGCACTACTGGCAGATTCGGAATTTACATCCACGCAGATAAACGCGGAGGGATAGAGCTATAATTTATATTATCGGTAATTCTCAAAACCTATGACTCTAGCTTTACCCAAACTCGTAAACTTCGAGGAATTTGTGGAGTGGCTGCCTGAAAATTCGGCGGTACGCTACGAACTGCATAATGGAGATATTGTTGAGATGGCACAACCAGTAGGCGAACACGAGGAAGTTATCAGCTTTCTTGGCATCGAAATTCCTTATGAAATCAAACGTCTGGGATTGCCTTATGGTATCCCCCGCCAAGTGATAGTTAGACCTGCTGAAAAAGATTCTGGTTATGTCCCTGATTTGTTGGTGCTGAATCGTGCCAATCTGGTGAACGAAGTATTATGGCAAAAACAGTCTATCCTGAGTTTGGGTGCATCGATACCTTTGGCGATCGAGGTTGTGTCAACCAATTGGCGCGATGATTACTATTTGAAATACGCTGATTATGAGGAGATGGGTATTCCTGAATATTGGATTGTGGATTATGCTGCGTTGGGCGGACGTAATTTTATTGGCAATCCGAAACAACCGACTATTTCTGTATGTAACTTGGTTGATGGTGAATATCAAGTCCTTAAGTTTCGGGAGAACGATCGGATTGTATCGCAAACTTTTCCCGATTTGAATCTGACTCCAAATCAGATTTTTGGAGCTGGTTTAGTGTAAGCTGATATTTTGTAGATTTGGAATTTTTAACCGCAGAGGGCGCAAAGAACGCAGAGTTAGACAAGAGAGAGATTAATGCTTTAGATATTGACTTTTTCAGGGAAAGGGTAGGCAGCTATTTTTGACCGAAATAGATTCAATGTAGCACTCGATTTCCGCATCCGTGCAAGTAATTCCATTCTGCCAAAGTTCATATTCACTAAGATCGATATCTTCATTCCAAACCAGTGCATAACCACCAGGCTCAATTTTAAAATTCCCGAAAAACCCAGGATTACGTAACGTCGAAAACATCGGATTCTCTAATAACTTAGAGATGTCATATTTTTTGATTTCAAGATTAGTAAACTTAACCATCAAGGTATTATCGTCAATAACTTTAGCAGAAATAATTCGCTCAGGTTTCATGAAAAAAATCCAGTTATTTTAATGGTGGAAGTTTGCCAAATTCTTGACTATTCCACATATTCAGCAGTTCTTTCTGATACAACGTAGCTCATTCTATTACCAGCTTTTGGGCCCGATTTGGTAAATCTCCTTCAATAATCTCTAAAGACTCAATGCCGATCAAAGCGTTGTACTCTCCGTAAACTGCGTGAAAATGAGGAGGTGGATGATCGCCAAAGAAAATTTTGATGATTATTCCGTAAAATCGTGCAACTTCTGGCATAAAGCTTTTCTCAACAACGATATGAGGATTATTTTAGCGGAGATAATGGCACAGTTACAGGCGATCGCCTACTTCATTTCAATCATTGCGCAAGGCTGCGATCGGATCTAAGCGCGCTGCATTCCGAGCCGGTAGCACTCCAGCCAATAGGCCTACAGTAAAGGATAATCCAAAACCGGCGGCGATCGACCATACTGAAATTACAAAGGGAAAACTAAAGGCTGTGGCTGCCCCAAAGGCGATCGCAATTCCCAACCCAATACCCGCCGTACCCCCTACTGTGGAAACTAAAATTGATTCAGCCATGAATTGAATCAGAATCGCTGCATTCGTAGCGCCTACAGCTTTCCGAATCCCGATTTCCTTAGTGCGCTCCACCACAGACACCAACATAATATTAGCAATGCCGATGCCGCCAACTACCAGCGAAATTCCGGCGATAGCTACTACCATCACCGTAAACAAACCTACCACATTACTGAAAGTATTCACAATATCAACTTGATTAATCACTCGGAAATCATCCGGTTGCGGCGGATAGATATTGTGGCGCAAACGCATGATATTTTCAATTTGAAATTGAGCATCAGCCAAATCCGATTCCCCGGTAGTTTGCAGCCAAAAACCAGAGATGGCAATTCCAGCTAAAGAGTTTCTCCCCACAATCCGAGCCGACATATTTTTCAGGGGAATATACACGCGATCGTCCTGATCCGTACCCCCTACCGAACCCTTGGGTTCCATCACTCCAATGACTTTATAACGGCCTCCCTGAATGCGAACATCCGCCGATAGGGCATTAGCACCGACTCCAAAAAGTTCATCTCGCACCTTAGAACCGAGGACAACTACTGGCTCAGCAGCATTCAATTCATCCTCATTAAAAAACCGTCCTGCTTGAGGTTGAATGTTCTTGACATCAGGATAATTTAAATCAGTTCCCAATATAGAAGTAGATGAATTTTGCGCGCCGTAAACAACTTGCACTTGGCGCTGCAAAAAAGCCGAAATCGCCTTAACTGCAGGTGCTTGTTTGCCGATCGCCCTAGCGTCATCCCATGTCAAAGTAGAAGCAGAACCACCACCCTGACTCACACCGCCCGATCGCGAAGCACCGGATAAAACCAACAGTACATTAGTACCCAAAGCCTTCAACTGTTCCTCTGTAGACTTTTGCACGCCCTGTCCCACGGAAGTAATGGCAATTACCGAAGATATGCCAATAATCACGCCCAGCATCGTCAAACTGGTACGCAATTTATTATTCCACAGCGCCTCAGTCGCCATGAACACAATTTGAACGTTCGAGATTTTGTTAATAACTGGGGAAGTTTTTAATTTCATTTGGTAATGGGTAATTGGTAATTGGTGAGGATTAAGAATTTTTTTTAACCGCAGAGAGCGCAGAGGGCACAGAGGAAGATAAGAGAGAAATAAATAATTCTGATACTAATAAATTTAATAGGCTTCTCATTCAATAATTAATCCGTGTATCCGTGTCAAAATCCGTGTGGTGCTTTCCTTATTCATTTTTCCCACTAACGCAAGCGCGTTCCGCCACCCGGTTGCAAACCCGGAATTCCGCCCGACGATGGATTTTGAGATTTCGGCCGCAATCCGGGCGGGAAACTAATAAAAACTTGTTCATTTCCCTTCAAGCCCGATCGCACTTCTGTCTTATCATCAACTGTCATCCCCGTTTTAATCGGAATAAATGCAGGCTTCCCATCTTCACCACCCGGAACAAAAACCCCAGTTTCCTTTTGTTGGCGGACAATTGCCGCAGTGGGCACAACCAAAACATCTTTCAATTCACCCACTTTAAACTCCACATTCACATTCATTCCCGATCGCAACATTTTCTTTTTGTCATCAACAATCGAAGCTTTCACTTCAAAACTGGTAACATTTTGCTGGACGATCGACTGAGGCGAAATTTGAGTAACTTTCCCGCTAAAAGTCTGTCCTGCAAAAGCATCAGCTTGAATAGACGCATTTTGGCCGAGTCGGATTTGAGCAATATTGCTTTCGGCGACATTAGCCACAACCTGATTTTTTGAAGCTAAAGATAAAATCGAAGAAGAAGTCGCCGAAGACACCGCGCTACCTGCGGTTGTCGGAGTCACAAAAGCCCCCGGATCGGCATATTTGCGAGTGACAATACCGCTGAAAGGAGCGCGAATTTTCGTATCATTAATCAATGCTTGGACGGTTTGGAGACTACCTTTTGCTGAGAGAACTTGGGCGCGGGCGATCGCGATTTCTTCGGGGCGAGCACCGGCTTGAATTAGTGCCAAAGCTTGCTGTTTTTGCTCCACTGCGGCCTCAGAAGCGGCGATGTCTTCCGATCGCGCCCCCGATCGCACTCCTGCCAAAACCTGCCGTTTTTGCTCGACTGCGGCTGCGGAAGCGGCGATATCTTCGGGGCGAGCACCGGCTTGAACCAGCGCCAAAGCTTGCTGTTTTTGCTCGACTGCGGCCCGCGCTGCTGCAATGTCTTCCGGGCGGGAACCCTCGCGCAGCAAAGCTACTGCTTGTTGGGCTTGTCTGACTTGAGTTTGAGCCCGATCGCGCGCGGTGCGAGAAGTATTCACAATTTGGAGAGATATTGCTCCCGATGCGTAGAGTTCCTGATTTCTTTGAAAGTCTTCTGATGCCTGGTTTTTGGCATATTCCGCATCCCTGAGTTTAGCTTGCGCTTGGGCAATATCTTCGGGGCGGTTGCCCTTGAGCAATTTTTGGAGAGTTGCTTGCTGTTCGGCTAATTGCGCCTTTGCTGCTGCAATATCCTGACTGCGATTCCCGTTGAGCAATTTTTGCAGGTTTGCTTGCTGTTCGGTTACTTGCGCTTGGGCGGCGGCAATATCTTGAGTTCGATTACCATTGAGTAATTTTTCGAGAGTCGCTTGTTGTTCAGCTACTTGCGCCTTTGCAGCGGCAATATCTTCAACTCGATTACCATTGAGTAATTTTTGCAAGTTGGCTTCAGCAGAAGCAAGTTGTCCCCGATTTTGGGTAAGTTGTCCTTGCAGGTTGGAGTCATCCATTTGGGCGAGAATCTGCCCTGTTTTAACGGTGTCTCCTTCCTTGACAAGCAAACTTTTGAGCACTCCCGAAGTTTTGGGGCTGACATTAACGCTGCGTTCGGGTACAATTGTGCCGTTTGCTGAAATGGCGATCGGCAAATTCACCCTTTCGACAGCAACGGTTTTTTCCTTGCGCCTGCTTTCCCGGCTGGATTTGACGGAGAGTTGGCTGTAAGCTGTGTAGCCGACTCCGGCGAGCAATCCGGTGGCGAGGAGCCCGCTTATCCAAGGAGTCAGCCCTTTTTTGATCTGAAAGTGCTTGATTAAGTACATATCAATTAGACCGATCGGGCGTCTGCTACATTTTGACCGATCGGGAACAGAAAAGGTTCAATTAAAGTGCGATCGAGTTTTTGCGGTTGTAGTGCAGGAATCTTCGGATCGTTTTGGACGATCGGGAAATCAGCTACGATTAATTGAGAATCTCGATCGATGAGGAACGCAGATATGATCGTTCAATTAGAGTTGCCGCCTGAGTTAGAAAGTCAACTGTCTACTGAAGCCTTGCGACTAAACCTACCTTTGTCTGAGTACATCCTACGTGTTTTATCGATCGCAAAAGTTCTGAACAACCCACCTAAAACTGGAGCCGAACTGGTTGCTTACTGGCAAAGCGTAGGAGTCATCAACTCACGACCTGATAAGCTGCTACGCAGCTAAACCGGATAAAATAGCATTGCCTTTATTTTTGATTTTTCGATACCATTTAATAACCATTTCTCCTTCATTTAATAATCTATGTAGCAATTGCGACAATTCTTCTACTGATTTAAACAGTCGATGTGCTATATATTCTTTCGCTGAATGCCAGACCAATTCAATCAAATTATAA
>JANNOR010000124.1:0-16392 GCA_031399265.1 Cyanobacteria bacterium SOY_34_metabat_3
AGGAGATTGATCAGCACTTGCCGCAGTTTAACATCATCGGTTCGCACGTACTGGGGAACCTCATCCTCGCGGTGGAAAGACAACTGCAATTCTTGAGTTTGTGCCCGGAGTTGGAACATATCTTGCAAGTCGTCAAGCAAGCGGTAGAGGTCGAAGTTTTTCGGGTCGGTCATCATCCGCCCCGCTTCGATTTTCGACAAGTCTAAGGCTTGATTGATCAGCGTCAGCAAGTGTTCGCCGCTGCGGTGAATAATTCTCAGATTGTCTCGGTTTTCGACAGTCAGATTGGGGCTGGGTTCCATGATTTGCGCGAACCCGAGTATGGAATTGAGAGGGGTACGCAACTCGTGGCTCATATTGGCAAGAAACGTGCTTTTAGCTTTGTTTGCCGCTTCAGCAGCTAATGCGGCTTGTTTCAGTTGTTCTGTGCGTTCGTCAATTTGGGCTTCTAAGGTATGCTGGTAATCTGCGAGTATTTTTTCGGCTTGTTTGCGATCGCTAATATCTTGAAAAGCGGCGATCGCATAAACAATATTTCCGCTAGCGTCAAAAATCGGCGTAGTATTGATCTCGATCGCGGTTATCTTACCATCTTGACGGATTTCTACATCGTCTACCCTGACAAATTCTCCTTTGAGCGCGCGCAAAATTGGCAAATTCTCCGGCGGGTAAAGCTCATCAGTATTGGCAACATAAAGTTGATAAGTTGCAGCTAATTGTTCCGCAGTGCTTTCGGGGATCGTGTCTGCACCCAGCAAATCCCGGGCTGTCTGGTTGAAATAGGCGATCGAGCCATCGGGATTGTAAACAGATACCCCCACTGGCAAAGCCTCTAAAAATTGATTCAGGCGGCTTTCACTCGCAGACAGCGCCGCATTTACTACCTTTAACTCCTCATTGACTTCTTGGCGCTTCAGGATTTCATCTGTTAACTTTTGGTCTTGCAAGTAACTGTGAATTGCTTCTACCACCGTTAATTTTAAGTCTTCATTTTGCCAAGGTTTAGGGATATAACGGTACAACTTAGCATACTTGATAGCATTGCTGAGGGCTTCCAAATCTGCTTGCCCCGTCAGCATAATAGTCAGCGTATCCGGCGAGCGTTCGTGAATTCGTCTCAGCAGTTCGTCCCCTTTAATATCCGGCATGATATAATCGGAAAGTACCAAAGCAATTTCATACTCATCAGCCTGCAAATCTGACAGCAACTCTAAAGCATCTTCCCCACCTTCCGCCGTTTCAATAATACATTGATCGCCGATCGCCTTTTTCAGTTCAATCTTTAAACTATTCAAAACGTCAGGTTCATCATCAATACAAACAATCACAGGTTTTTTCATAATTTAGCCAGCCCAGATTTGATCGTATCTATTAACTCTTTGCTTTTCCACGGTTTGTACAAACAGCAGTATAAATTGGCTTCTTTGACGGCCCGCTCAACAGCGGCTGCATCCGCTTGTCCCGTCAACATCATGGTAATAATTTTAGGATACTTTTGGTGAACTTTAATTAAAAGTTCGTCACCTTTAATTCCCGGCATCAGCCAATCAGAAACAACCACAATTACCTGAGCTTCTTCTTCAAAATCCTCAAGTAAATCTAAAGCTTCAGCACCACTTTCAGCTAATTCATAAAAATAATCATCTTTAAATTCATTCTTTAGCTGCATCTTGAGAGTATTCAAGATATCTGGTTCATCGTCAACGCAAAGAATTACAGGCTTATTCATTTTGTCCTCTCTGCTTTAATCTAAGTAAGTTTACCGACATAACTTGATCGTACGTTATTGATTTTGGGCGAGGATGCAGGATATCTGTCCCCTATCTTATACCATTTTAAAAAAAGAATGCAACTGTAGGCAAACTCCAAACCCTTATATCATCAGTTATTCCGAATCTCAAACCTCAAACCTCAAATCTCAAATGGTATTATTTTAGGACTTCCGAACAGAAACCCGGTTTCTCGCAATAAGTCTTGTCTTTGTCAGCGAGAGTGCCGCGAGTGTCACCGGGAATCAGCCCCCTGCGGGTAAGTTTTGGTTAATAAATTGGCAGCGAGACTGTAAAGGTTGTCTGCCCCGGTACTGACTCTACAGCAATTGTGCCGTCATGTTTTTCAACAATTTTTCTCACAATATCCAATCCCAAACCGCTACCTTCCCCCGCAGATTTAGTCGTAAAAAATGGCTGAAAAATTTTGGGAATAACTTCTGGGGGAATGCCTTTGCCACTATCAGTAAATTTAAGCACAATATTTGCCTCTTGCTGGTGGGTTTCAATAGTCAAAATACCTTTATAGTCCATTGCTTGCAGGGCATTGTGAACGAGATTCGTCCAAACTTGATTCAAGTCATCGGGATAGCAGACAATTCTGGGTATGTCTCCATAATTTTTAACTACTTCTATACCGTGTTTCAGTTGATTTTGATAAAGGGTTAACACAGTTTCAATACCGTCGTGCAAGTTCGCCTCTACTTTTTCTTGTCTGCTATCGAAATGAGCGTAGCTTTTCAAGGCAAATACTACTTTTCCCGACTTCGCTGTCGCTCTTTGGATCAGGCTAATACTTTTTTTAAAGCTCGCAAACTGGTAAGCAGTATTTAACACTATTTCCCAATCCGGCAATTGAAAAAGCGGCAACAAATGTTCGATATTTTCGTAGATTTCCATGTCAACTAAAGTGTCGGCAATTTCAGCGGAATTTTCCACAGATACTCCCATCAAATCTGCCGTCAACTGCTGCTTAAATTTTCGTTTTTCTCGGCTGGTGAATGAAGTTTCTTGATGGGTGGCTCTGTAAAGTAAAGTTAAAAAATAAGCTTGGCTTTCTTCAGATAACTGTTGAAAAAACTGAGGCATTTGTGCTAAATTATCGTCCCAAAAACTAGCTATATTATCAATAGACGAACCTATAATGCCCAGCGGGGTATTGATTTCGTGGGCAATGCCGGCAATCAGTTGTCCCAGTGCCGCCATTTTTTCCGATTGAATCAAATGCTCTTGGGTGGCTTGCAGTTGGTGGATAGCAGTTGCTAAATCTTGATTTTTTTCTTGCAAACTTTGTTGCAGCGAACAAATTTTTAAATGAGTGTCGATCCGGGCTAAAACTTCTTCAACCTGAAACGGTTTGGTAATAAAGTCTACTCCGCCAACTGCAAAAGCTTTAACTTTATCCATCACGTCGTTAATCGCACTGATGAAAATCACCGGGATGTCTTTTGTTACTTCAGAATTTTTGAGCTGCTGGCAAACTTCATAGCCGTCCATGTCCGGCATCATAATATCCAGCAGCACTATATCGGGGGGCATTTTTTGAGCGGCAGACAGTGCTAGCTTGCCGTTGGGAACCGGGCGAACTTGATAGCCTTTTTCGCTCAAAATTCCTGCCAGCAGCCGCAGGTTTTCGGGCGTGTCGTCCACCACTAAAATATTAGCTCGATTGGTTTTCGGTAAAGTTGAAGTCATCGGGTATTTACTGGTTTTCGCTGATCTCGATTATGTTCAAAATTTTGTCGTATTCAAAATTATTAATGCAGTCTTCAAGCCGATCGGCTAGAGAGGGGTTGACAGTGCCCATTTGTGCGATCGAACTGGCGATCGCGTCCATGTCCACACTCAAAATATTTTGCTTGAATTGGGCTATCCAGTCGGGAGAAACAGAGGCGAGATCCTTTGCTGTCAGCACCTCCTGACTCAAATCCCCTACACCTGCCACACTTGCTGCTGTCGGATCTGCATAGATATAGCGTACTCCTAAATGTTTCCCCATTGCCGCAAAGATATCCTCTTCTCGGAACGGTTTCCGCATAAAATCATCGCAACCAGCCGAAAGAATCACCGCCCGTTCTTCCTCCAAAACGCTAGCTGTCAGAGCCACAATCGCCGTTGCTTGCCCGCCAGTTGTAGTTTTAATCTGTTTCGTTGCCTCGTACCCGTCCATCACAGGCATTCTCATGTCCATCCAAATCAGATGCGGTTCCCACTGCGTAAAAACATCCACCGCTTCTTTACCGTTATTCGCTTCTCTGAGTTCAAATCCCAGCGGGCTGAGAAGTTTTACCAACAGTTGGCGGTTCAGGGGTTTGTCGTCCACAATTAGCAAGCGGTAACTCGGCTGATCCGGTTCCAAGGCAACAACTCGGCGTTGAGTTTTTTTGCTTTCAATATCAGCAGCTTCAACCAGATGAACTTGGATATCAAACTCAAACAATGCACCCTTTCCGACATCGCTGCCAACAGTAATTTCACCTCCCATTAATTGCACAAACTGGCGACTAATCGCTAAACCTAAACCCGTTCCTTCCTGAGAATCTTTACCCGTTTTTGTCTGCACGAATGCTTCAAACAACTGATTGATTTCCTCGGCAGCAATGCCTGCACCAGTATCTTGAACTTCAAAATGCAGCCAGTAGCGGCCGGGCAGTTTGTCGGCACTATTTTTGGATACCTTCCACTTGCCTCCTTTAACTTGCACCGACACTCCCCCTTCTGAAGTAAATTTAATTGCATTGTTGAGCAAATTAATTAAAACTTGGCGCAATTTCACTTCATCGGTGCAAATATAATGGGGAACTTCCGCATCCCGATCGAAGATTAAATGCAAGCCTTTTTCCTCAGCTTTGAGAGCAAACATATCTTCTAAATCGCCTAGCATCCGGTACAAGTCGAAGCTTTTTTCATAAATTACAGTGCGTCCAGCTTCGATTTTTGACAAATCTAAAACTTGGTTGATTAAAGCCAGCAAATGTTCGCCACTGCGCAGGATAATTCCGACATCTTCTTGATTTTCCTGAGACAGAGTTTTACTGCGGATCATGACTTGAGCAAAGCCGATGACTGCGTTCAAGGGCGATCGCAATTCGTGGCTCATATTGGCGAGAAACGTACTCTTAGCTTTGTTGGCGGCTTCGGCGGCTTCTTTCGCCTGCTGCATTTTTATTTCCGCTTGTTTGCTATCAGTAACATCTTTAATAAAACCTTCGTGATACAGTAGATTTCCGGCTGCATCGCAGACAGCGCGACAATTTTCCGAAATCCAGATTATACTGCCATCTTTGCGGTAAATTTCCGATTCAAAGTTTGACAGTATCCCGTACTCATTCATCAGCGCTAAAAATTCGCTGCGGCGGTTGGGTTTCACATAAAGCTGATTCTTGAAATTCGGCTGTGCATCGATTAATTCTGCGATCGATTCGTAACCGTAGAGTTCAGCTAAAGCGGGGTTAGCGCTGATGTATTTCCCGTCACCAGCAGTTTGAAAAATTCCATTCAAAGCATTTTCATAAATGTTGCGATACTTTTCTTCTGCTTCGCGGAGGGCGGTTTCGGCTTTTTGGCGATCGGTAATATCGCTAGAAATCGACAGAAAACAAGCTTCTCCGCCAATATCGATGGTTTCTATCGATAGCAGCGCCGTTCTTTCCGTACCACTTTTATTCTGAAACTTTAGTTGGTAATTGTGAAGTGCTGTCTTATTTTTTAACATTTGAATCATGCGATCGCGCTCTCCCAAGCTTGCCCAAAAACTCAGTTCTACCGCTGTTTTACCGATAATTTCTTCCCGGTTGTAGCCGATCATCCGGCAAAAGCTATCATTGACTTCTATGTGGCGACCGTCACTGATTCTGGTAATCGTAATTGCATTCGGACTCGAACGAAAAGCTTTAGAAAACTTTTCTTCTGCCTTAGCAAGCTCGGAGGTGCGTTCTGCAACTTGCACTGCTAAATTTTGGTTGTATTCCGTTAACAATTTTTCCGCTAGTTTGCGTTCCGTAATATCTTGAAAGGCGCACATTCCATAGATAATGTTTCCTGGGGCATCGTAAATAGGAGTTCCCGAAATTTGCATGGGAATAGTTTGATTGTTCGAGCAGATTTCAATATCATCAACAGTGACACTTTTGCCCTGCAAAGCATTTAACATTGGGTCACGCTCTGCCGGATAAATTTCCTGAGTCCCAGCTAAATAAGCTCCGTAGGCTTGGCGCATATTTTCGGAATTTGTTGCCACAATTCCTTGACCTAAAAGTTGCTCTCCTATCGGATTAACGTAGTGAGGTTGACCGTTTGGCTCTGCAATAAAAATGCCTAGCGGTACTGCATCGAGAAATTGTTTTACTCGGCTTTCATTTTCCGAGAGCGAAGTAAATGAATGCTGCAATTGCTCTGCCATGCTGTTAAAAGAAGCGGCAAGTTCTCCGAGTTCATCTTCGCGATTCAGAGTCAGCTTTGTATCCCATTCATTCCGCGCCAAAGCTTTCGCCGCCGCATTCAATTTTAAAATCGGTCGCACCACCCATTTAGCAGTCAGAATCCCCAGAATTGTCGCCCCGATCAAAGCTGCTACCGACAGTAAAAAAGTCGTGCGTGTATTGGCATTAATTTGCTCCATAAAGTCGGACTCTGGCACAACTACCACAATCAGCCAATCCAACCCCCGATCGTCTTGAAAAGGAGCTACCTGCATAAAATTTCGCTTGCCGTCAACATCAAAGGTAAGCTGTTGGGAATTACTGATTTTAGCTAAGCTATCGTAGGATTTTTCTAAATGCTGTACAGTTTGGCGAATTACCGGATTCTCGCTTGCTGAAGCTTTGATACGTCTTGCTTCTTTACCTTGTACCGCGAATTCTTGAGTCGCCGTTGAAGTGGCAATTAACATCCCGGAGCGTTCCATCACAAAAGTTTGTCCCGACTTGCCTATTTTGAGGCTGACGAGAAACTCTTTGATTTTGGAAAACAGCAAATCGCTGCCAGCTACTCCTAACAGCTTGCCAGCGTCGTCGTAGATAGGCATAGCAGCAGTAATTGCCAGTTCCCTAGTCAAAAAATCTGTATAAATAGGAGTCCAAATAGGTTTTTTTGCCGCCGCTGCTGCTATGTACCAAGGGCGAATTCTCGGGTCATAAATCTTGGGTGAAATTTGTACTAATTGAAGGCGTTTTCCCTTGGAGTCCGCAGTATATCGAGCTAATTTATTCCCAGTAGATTTGTCAGCAGCAGATATTAAAATCCGATCTGTAGTGCGGATTGCTCCTGAGTGGTCTCCATTTTCTTGACCCGTGTAAATGATGCTGATCGAATCAAAATATTGAATTTGTTCGAGGAAGTGATGTTCTAGTCTTTGTGTTTCTTCTAGGTTCAACTGCCCCAATTTTACGCCTTGAACGTTCAGGCGATTGACAATGTGGGGAATTGACATATAATTTTCCATGCGGTCTTTGATGCGATCGCTAATTTCTCTCCGCAACTGAGCGGCAACATCGTTGACTGCCCGCTGACCGTTTTGGAACGACAGCCAACCTACAATTCCTACAGTGCCGACAATTTGCACTAAAAAAGGAACTACGAGCACTGTTTGTAAGGGAGCTTTGCCGATAATTGTGCTAGCAAAGCGATTGAGGCGTTTAGGAAACATATTCATCCTAAGAGTAATAGGAATTGGGGATTGGGAATTGGGAATTGGGAATTGGGAAGAGTTTTGATTGGAAGTTTTCTTCTCTTTATTCTTCTGTCTGCTGTACGCTATTGACAGTAGTACAGTTGCTCACTTTTAAATTAATATAGCGTATTTCTGCTGAGTGTTTTCGCAACTATTGATACGGATAGTTTTGTGCGATCGACCTAAATCGAGATCATCTTATATTGCCTAGGTCAGGATTTAGGAGTAATATACTTGCATACCAAAGGTTTCAGCAATGTATCAATGTCCTAATTACCGAGAAGGTTGCTGTTATATTGCACAATTGTCGATCGGGCTTTGAGATGCGAGATATCGGGCCAACCCACAAAAACATTTACTCTTTGTGGAATGGGTCGGAGAGCTCATTCTTGATAATGATACAGCGTATCCCAGGTTTATGACAGTAAGGACACAGCAGTGCTGTGTCCCTACGGGGATTTATCGAGCCGGGGTGGACTTCATAAACCTGAAATATGCTGTATGGCATCCCAGTTTGAATAGTTGGCGTTGCTGATAAAGGAGTATGATTTGCCTCCGCAATTTAAAGCCCGGGCAATTCATGAATTGCTCCTACTAAATTTCAGCCCGGGCAATTCATGAATTGCCTCCGCAATTTAGAACCCGGGCAATTCATGAATTGCCCCTACTAAATTTCAGCCCGGGCAATTCATGAATTGCTCCTACTAAATTTCAGCCCGGGAAATTCATGAATTGCTCCTACTAAATTTCAGGGATTCACTCGGCGAGTAAATCATACCTAAATTCAACAACGCAGAGCAATATAGTAGTTAA
The DNA here is from genome assembly GCA_031399265.1 of Cyanobacteria bacterium SOY_34_metabat_3. Classification (GTDB taxonomy): domain Bacteria; phylum Cyanobacteriota; class Cyanobacteriia; order Cyanobacteriales; family Microcoleaceae; genus Microcoleus. The sequence continues at coordinate 8,254 of JANNOR010000124.1, forward strand.
GAAGCACTGTGCCCAAAAACCTGTATTTACCTGCGATTCAACTCCACCCTTTCGCCGTAACGCAACAGCATATCCAAACTCTCCAAACGATTTTGCCAAGTTTGCACCTGATAGCTATTTTCCCCAGAATGCAAGCGCATGGAAGATTGAAATTGAGATTGAAAACTCGCCAACAATCTTTTAGCAGTTGCTAAACTTTCGGTAGAAGGATTGGCCGCCAATTTGCTCAAAGCTTGCGCCAATTCGTTCGATCGACCTTGCAACACTTTCAGTTCAGATTCCGACATCCGCAACTGATTGTTAGCCAACAAAAAACTCCATTCTTGCTTGAGAGCAGTATACCGCGAAGCTGCCGCCGCAAACGGCTGTCGGTAAGGAATTGGTTCCGCAGCAGAAGTCGTACGCATCGGTCGTCCTTGAGTGCGGTTAAAAAACCCTTGCATCCCGCTACCGATACTTTCCACCGCAAAAATAGCATAGCCCCCAGTCGGCAAATCGCGCAAAGCTTGAATTTGGTCGATCGCCACAACTTCCGGCAAACTCAACAACTTAACCGACGGAGCAATCAAAGCCGAACCGAGCATTTGCTCCTTTGCCAAAGGCTCCGTAACGCGCTGAAGTCGGTTAGTATCCAAAGCATAAGTCATCGGCACGATCAAGTCTACAATGCCCTGACGCGCCCAAACTTCCCAATTTTGCTGAATTTTGTAAATCCGCTGACTTTCCGGGTGCGGAAACACAGCCACCGACAGAATTGTACGCGGAGAATTCTGCCGCACCAGCCGAGAAACTTCAGCTACAAAACTATTAATTTGAGTTGTTTTAAATTCCACCCATTGCCGCCACAAATTGCCGGAACTAGGGGAAATATTCACCGGATCGGTACCAGTTAACTGCTTGAATTGCTGCCTTGCTGCAGCACCATAACCGTAGGTAAAACCCGCATTGTCATCTTGAAAAGGATAGCGAATATAATCTAACTGCACTCCATCAACTTTGTAGCGGCTGGTAATTTCGCTGACTATTCGCAGCAAATAACTGCGCGCTTCCGGGTTCGCCGGATCGAGATAAAATTTACCATCGTTAGGATTTTGGATGCGTCCTTTATTGTCAATATTTGCCCAATTTGGATGAGCGGAAAGCACCGGGCCCGGATAAGAATTTGGCTTGCCAATTAAAGTATTGTGGCGCTTATTTCCGGTGGCAAAAGTCCAAATCCAAGCGTGCAATTCCATGCCTCGCTCGCGAGATAATTTAACGGCAGATTCCAGCGGATCCCAGCCAACTGTGAGGGGGTTTTGTTGGGGTGCAACTTGACTGGGATAAATGGTATATCCGGCATTCAAAGTTTCAAAGAAAACGGTGTTGATACCGGCGGCGGCGAGCCGATCGAACACTGCCGCTAAACCCTGTTCCGATCGCGCTGCGACGATCGTACCGCGATCGAGCCAAACCGCCCGAATTTCCGCCCCAGCGCGCTGTCCTTCCTGCGGGTAATTTTGCCACAGCAACTGTCGCGCTTCCACCCACTGCTTTCTAGCTGCTGCGTAGTTTTGCTCTTGCAGGAGTTGGTCAAAATTTTGCAAAGCCTGCCGCGCACTGGCGATCGCCCGGGCTCTAGGCCCTTGCAGAACAGGCGGGCGGCTGGCTGTCGGGCCGCCGCCGCTGCTGCTTCCCGCCACCAGTTGAGCAGTGTTGGCCGCACTCAGATTAACGGGCGTATTGCCTGAATTAGATGCTGTCAGGGCGCTTTCAAACCTGCCTAGGAGGTTGGTGAGTTCTTGGCGCATCAAGTACGCTTCAATGCTGACGATCGGCTTATTGGAATTTACCTGCACATCCAAACCCGCCGGCGCCGACTGATCCGAAGGGTCTGTGAAAGTTGCAGGTACTGGATCGGGAAGCACACCCGAGGGATAAAGTCGGCTCTGCGGGGTATTTCGTGCCGAACTAGGCGTGTTTCTAGGAACTCGGTCGGGGGGAGTTGGTAGTGGAGGCGCGGCGGCGGTTGACGGCGCAACAGGCGAGCCGACAGTTCCTCCCCAGCGGGCGATCGAGGCGCGCAGCCAAGCCTTGTCTGCATTTGCCGAACCGTCGCTACCCCAGCGCCAGCCGAGATAGGTAGCGCGATCGGTGGCGATCGCCGCAGAGGAACCGGAACTGTCTTTCCAAGTAGCGACTGTTTGACTGTTCGCGTCGGCGGGAATCAAGACACCGCCTTGGACTGAGGCATTTGGCTGTTCCGGCGGCACCCAATTGCTAGAAGCGGTACAGGCGAGATCCCGGCAGCGCGTGCGGGGTTGCGGCGTCGCCCGCTGGGTTAACGGAAAAGCCCAATAGGCCCCGAGGAGCGATCGCAAAGATTGACGCACCAAAGCCGGGGAACTGCGGCCGACTGGGCCCGAAGCAATCAAGCGCCCGCCCTGGGAGGCCCAAGCTTCTAAAACTTTAATTTGGGCCGGAGTCAAAGTTTCAATGTTGGGCAAAAACAGCACGTTAACGCCTGCTAAATCCGCCGTACTTTTGATTTCTTCGAGATTAATTGGTTTGTAAGCAATGCCGCTTTCCCAGAGGCGCGTGGTAATCTTTACCCAATCGGGAGAATTCTCGGAACTGCGAATAACGCCCAGAACTACTTCGGCGAAACTCGGAGCGGGAAATAGGATGAACAGATTGAGTAATGTACTTGCTAGAGTTCCAATTAAGACTCTTTGCAAGAAAGTGAAAAAGCGAATTTTTTGAGACTGGGAGAAGGTCTCAGACATTTGAGCGGGCTTTTTGATTTGTTGCATAGATATGAGACTTACCCAACACACCGTTAGGAAAATTTTAATAACAAGTTCGAGTAATTAATCCGCACCTTACATTTTTTTATTCTGTTCTGCAACCTGAATCAGGAAAATGTGCGATCGAGCAATTTTAGATTTTGGATTTTGGATTTTAGATTAAATGAGGGCCCAGAAACCGGGTTTTTTTCAGGTGTTTACTTCGTTACACACCGCAGATTCTCTAAAAAACCCGGTTTCTTGGTCGGAGTTCGATCGGCGAACTCTTAAAATCTGCGTGCATTTGGGTTGAAAAACCAAAAATACAATTTAGATGCGGGACAGTCAACTGTCAACTGTCAACTGTCAACTGTCAACTGTTAACTTGCAGCTTCATTTACTGGGAATCGATCGATCAACTGCATCGCCCGAAAAGCATTTCTCCGCAAAGAATCCGAGACGTGAGGAACATGAGGAATCTGAGACAAGAAATCCAAAGTCCGGCGCAAAATCCGCACCACATCCCCTTCATCCAAACTTGTATGACTAATCAGATCCAGCCATTCAACGCCCAGAGCCCACTGCTCAACCAAAGTCACTATGTCCCGTTCCAACCAAATCGGGATTGCAGCTTCGTGGCGGTACTGAACTTGAAACAATCGGCGGCGGAGGCCTTTTTGCAGATTGTCCAAAGGTGCCAAAACTTCCGCAGACAGCGAGTAGTGAGTCCAACTGTCGGGCCGAGAGACTTCTGTCACTAAGGCCGCGCAAGCAGCAGCGAGGTGGTGGGGGTCGAGTTCGTCAAATTCCGAAGACATCAGCGACAAACCCAGCCACAGTTCGTTATCACCGCGAATGGCGGCGCAAGCTTGACCTAAGATTGTGGGCACCAATCTTTCGGAGGAGTTATCTCGGTTTCCAGTTGCCGAAACTACTTTTTCCAAACAGCCGAAATTCAGCAAGATGTCAATTAAATTGAGAAATTGCTCCCAATAGCGAGCTCGCTGTTTTTCTAACTCTTGTTCGCTTTTGCGGATTTCTTTTTTCAATTCTTCCCGGCGACGCTGGCGTCTGAGCAAGGTAGCGGGATTGCCCCATTCTAGAACCTGGTGAACTTCTAGCTGAGCTTCTAGGGCTGCGATTTTCTGCTGTTGCTCCTGAGCCTCCGGGCTCGGTTCCGGTGCCGGCAATTCTGGGATTAATTGAGATATTGAGACAGTTTCTTCAGTTCCCAAGCGGCACTGGCCCAGTCTCAGGGCCATTTCCGGCGGAGAGTTCAAGGTATCTGCGACGCTCGATCGGGGCAATTCCGGGTGCAGGGTAGCTACATCGCTGATGGCGACGACATACCAGCGGTTATCTTTGCCCAAACACACCAAATTTGGTGCTTGGCCGGAACCTGCGGTTTTGGCAACCAATATGGCGGGCACGGGAGTTGTGTGCGATCGTTTGGCTGTCGGAACGTGCTTGCCTTTGAGACTCAAAACAGTACCTAGGAGTGCAAAAGCCACAGCTACGGACATCTCCTTAATTCGAGCTTCCTCTGCTTGCTGCAATAGAGTTTTCAGCAAACGTTTGTCTTCTTTGAGCCTTCCCTGCAATTTTTCGTAATGGGCGAGCTGTTTTTCCAGGGTAGAGACATTACCTCCGGCAGCTAGAGACTCTTCCAGTATCTCCAATTCTGTTTGCAATCGGTCTAATTCAGATTGCTGGGGCTGCAAGTACAAAGTAGACAGATATTGACCGAAACTTCGCTCTACCAACTCTTGAGCTTCATCGAGAGTGTGAGTTTGCAGCAAATTCAGCACCATGCCGTAGCTGGGCGTAAACTGACTGGCGAGGGGGTCGGCTTTGGCTGTTGCCAAATAAGAGGCTTCTTTTGCGCCTTCAAAGCGCGTCTGAACTGCGACCACGTGCCCCAGCTCGTCCATCCCCCGGCGACCGGCTCGACCGGCCATTTGCAGGAATTCTGAAGCGTTTAGCAGTCGGTGTCCCTTGTCGGTGCGCTTGGACAGGGTGGAAATGACTGTGGTGCGGGCGGGCATATTAATCCCGGCTGCTAGGGTTTCGGTGGCAAATACGACTTTAATCAAACCTCTGCCAAAAAGTTCTTCTACTAAACCTTTCCAAGCGGGCAAAATGCCTGCGTGGTGGGCGGCGATGCCTTTTAAAAGTGCTTCTTTTTGACCGAAGCGTTCGGCTTCTGGGTTTCGCTGTAAAAAATCGTCAATGATGCGTTTGAGTTCGGCTGTTTCGGCTTCGTTAACCAGGGAGAAATTGCCTACTTCTGCTACTGCTTGGTCGCACCCGCGACGACTGAAGATGAAGTAAATTGCTGGTAGCATATCTCGATCGTCCAACCGAGACAAAACTTCGGTCAAACTCGGAGTCGGAATGCTGCCTCTTTCTACTTTTTGCCCCTTCTTTTTGGGAATTAACCGCAGATTAGCTCTTTTCCCAGTCTCGTCTAGCAGCGGAAATATCCCTTTTTGGTTGGCGAAGTGGAATTGCAGCGGGACTGGCCGAAAGTCTGAGTAGACAAGCTCTGTGGGCCCGTGGACTTTATCGATCCAGTCTGTAAGCTGGCCGCTATTGGCGACGGTTGCTGAGAGGGCGAGCAGTTGAATTTCGCTCGAACAGTAGATGATCGATTCTTCCCAGACTGTACCGCGCTGGCGATCGTTCATGTAGTGACACTCATCGAGCACCACGGTTTCGACTCCGGTGAGGGAAGCACCAACAGCGCCGATCGGCGTACCGTAGAGCATATTCCGAAAAATTTCGGTAGTCATCACCAAAATCGGGGCATCTCGATTAAAGGAGATGTCACCCGTCAACAAACCTACGTTGTCGTCTCCAAATTGATTGCGGAAGTCGCGCAGCTTTTGGTTGGAGAGAGCTTTGAGGGGAGTGGTGTAAAAGACACGCCGTCCCCTAGAGAGTGCTTGATGGATGGCGTATTCGCCGATTAACGTTTTCCCTGAGCCTGTGGGAGCGCATACCACAACGGATTTACCTGCATCGAGGGCGGCGATCGCCTCTCTCTGAAAGTTATCTAGCTCGAATGGAAATATAGTCTTCAGATCCAGCTCTGGGCGGTTCTGGGCAGTGTCTGACACAGGGATTATTATGAGGTTTCAGGGTAAGTATGCTTGAATCTTGCTAAAAGCAAGCCAGCAGAGAACTGTATTGATTTTAGACCTTCATCACCAAATCGGCTATTTAAAGAAGTCATTGGTCATTAGTCATTGGTTATTGGTTGTTTGCTATCAATGCCCCATGCCCTGTTTGGCCCATGCCCAATTCCCAATTCCCCTGTCTGTGATTCCAGTTATACAACCGGACGCGATACAAATCCCGAGCTTAAAAACGTCGCTGTTAACTGTCAAGCTGTTCCTTTAAGCAAACTTGATAAAATGCCTAAAATTTTTCCTACATCTTTAATATAATACTCAGCAACATCAACGTCTAAAGCATTGCCTTCTAACTTTAAAAATCTCCAGACAGTACCCGATGTCATCACACCATAAATTATTTGAATTTGATTGCCTTCTTTTTGATTAAACAATTGTGCTGCATACATCTCGGCTGCACACTGCCCCAAACCACCGATTAAGTCTTCTTTCTTAGCTTCAACAATCGCAATTACTGGGGCCATAATTACAATCTGTGACTCGGATAGACTGATTAAAAAATCACAAGCGCCATTCAGCCCTTTTTCTAGGTCTACGTTAAACTCTTTACCGGAAAACAAGCTAATTTTATCGTCTAGCATTCTCCTCAATTCTAGTAAAATTGGGGTGATAATCATTTCGGAACGAGCTTTTTCTGTGTTGATTTCGCTAGCTATTCGGATGTTATAATTGAGTGTTAAATCTAGATATTCGCTGTATTCTACTTCGGGGATATTGGCAAATAAATCATTTTTGTCTTTGAGGGTTAAACCAAATTGTTTGATTAAGTCGCCCAGGGAAAAGTTACTGTAAGCCATCTTTTAAGTGTCCATGCTTGAAGGGCAAAATTGAGGCTAATGAAATGACTTCATTATTGTAAGAATCCTACCATGCACAATCGCCACAATATAGCTACAAAAACCCGGCGGTTGGAAACCGCGACTACACAGACAAAACCTGCCTCCGCAGGTTGGGAAAGAAACCCGGCGGTTGGAAACCGCGAGCGACTACACAGACAAAACCTGCCTCCGCAGGTTGGGAGATTGATGGTAAAAATTAACTATTACGGTTGGATGAAAATGCCGATCGCATTGTGGACTCTCGCAGCGGTTGACAAAGGTCGATCGAGCAAACTACCTCCCAAATACAAGCTCGTCGAACTTCCCCCATCTAAGTTCAAAGCCTCCACAGCACCCATTTGCTGCAATATCTGCGCTAGTTCGGCGAAATTTGGCCCCGAACCCCCCGCGCGATTGTGCACGGCTACAATCAGCAAATTACCCGCAGCAGTTCGCCCGATCGCACTCCGAATTGCGGTCTGTCTCACGTAGGCTTCGCTAAATCCTTCCGCCCTAGCATCTAGCACAACTCGACTGTTTTGGAGTAACACTGGCCCGCCACCTAAAATGTAGGGAAAACGGTTGAAATCCGCCGGAATTGTGTTAGTTTCTAGGCGCAATAATGTGCCGGGTGCGAGTTGAGTTGCAACGGATAAATCGGAACGCAATGCTAAAATATAACCGTTGGCTGGAACGGGAAAAGCTGTTTTCCCAGCCGCACCTCCGGGAACTTGACTGATAATGCGTGAAGCGAAGCTATCCCGTAGGGAATCGCCTACAAGAGTCACAATTATTTCATTGTCGGAAAACGGAGTGTAAGTTGTTCCCCAATCGGGATTGTAGCGGCCGATTCCCGATTGCACGTAGGCACTATTGAGATGAGAAATAGATAGACGTTGATTTGTCGGAGTTATTATAGTTTCTTGCAAACTCAAACGATTGATGACAAATTCGCCGCGATCGTTCCAGCCGATCGCCCCCCGGTTCAATATCGGCCCGGAAAGCCATTTGCTATCACGGCGAATTGCTCCTAGTGCTAACCGATTTATCCGATTGAAAAACCCGGCATTGATCGCAGCCGCACTTCCCGAAAGTTCCGCTGTTTGTAATAAAGGTGCAGTGCCTTTGTCTGTGGGCGGATTGCTGAGAATTGGTCTAATTTTAACTCCTGTTTGACGCGGATTGATTTCTAAGGAAACTACTGGAAAACGCGCAGTCCCAATATTTTGATACTGTTGCCGCCACCGGATTCCCCGCGCCCAAACAATGTCTTTTTCGAGTAGAGAATCTGGCCGGATGTCGATGACTAATCTATTCGGATTGCCGATGCTCAAAACTTGTGGCCGCCAACCTAAAGGTATT
>JANNOR010000222.1:0-4488 GCA_031399265.1 Cyanobacteria bacterium SOY_34_metabat_3
CATGAATTGCGATCGCCCCTGAACGCTATTCTCGGTTTTTCTCAGCTAACGATGCGCGCCCCAAACTTGCCACAGGCACAATACGAAAATGCAGGGATCGTCTATCGCAGCGGCGATTACCTATTGACGCTGATTAATAATATCCTCGATTTATCCAAACTCGAAGCAGGTAAAACTACTCTCAATCCTAAAGATTTTGACCTGTATCGTTTGCTGGACGATCTAGAAGATATGCTGTATCTGTTGGCTAGTAATGCAGGCTTGAATTTGCTCTTTCAGCGTGCCGAAGATGTACCCCGCTATATCTGCACTGATGAATTAAAGCTGCGTCAGGTTTTAATCAATTTACTCAGCAATGCTATCAAATTTACCTCAGAAGGTCAAATTACTCTCAATGTGTTTCAGGGAGATAGAGAAACCGCAGATGTTTTTAATCTTAATTTTCGGCTGTGCGATACAGGGGTAGGGATTGCAGCAGCAGAACTCCCAAATATTTTTGATGTTTTTTCCCAAGCCCAAGCCGGAAAAGATATGCAAGAAGGAACGGGATTGGGTTTATCAATTAGTCGCAAGTTTGTGCAATTGATGGGTGGCGATATTTGTGTAGAAAGCGAGTTAGGAAAAGGCACAATTTTTCGACTTAATATCCACGCGAAATTAGGTCAAAAAACAGCCAGCAAGAGTTCCGAAGAGCATTCAATAGTGCTGGGGCTGGCTCCGGATCAACCTACATATAAAGTTCTCACAGTAGATGACAAATCTATTAATCGACAACTGCTAATTAAGCTTTTGAGTCCCTTGGGATTTGAGGTAAAAGAAGCTAGTAACGGACAAGAGGCGATCGCCATTTGGGAAGAATGGGAACCGCATTTAATCTGGATGGACATGAGAATGCCCGTGATGGATGGTTATGAAGCCACCAAATATATTAAATCTACCACAAAAGGTCACGCTACCGCCGTCATTGCTCTCACAGCCAGCGTACTAGAAGAAGAAAAGGCGATCGTGCTTTCGGCTGGATGCGATGACTTTCTCCGCAAACCTTTTTCTGAACACACCATTTTTGAAACACTTACTAAACATCTTGGTGTAAAATATATCTTAGCCGAAACGATTTATCCAAAATTAAATCAGGTAGCAGAAAGCATCTTGACCTCGGAACACCTCACCTGTATGCCTCAAGAATGGATCGCTCAATTATACCAAGCTGCTCTTGAGGCTAATACAAATCTGGTTGTGCAACTCATAACAGAAATTCCAGACACTGAGAATCATGTGATACAATCGCTAACCCAACTTGTACGTAAATTTCAATTTGAACAGTTAGTTGACCTAGCCGAACCCTTAATTAACAATGAATATAACTTGTGAAACACCAAATAAAGGTAACATTCTGATCGTAGATGACCTTCCCGAAAATCTACAATTACTAAGCACTGCGCTCCTCAAGCTCGGCTACGCTGTTCGTGGCGTCACGAGCGGGCGAATGGCACTAAAAACAGTCCATATGAAGCGACCGGATGTCATTTTGTTAGATGTCAAAATGCCGGAAATGGATGGCTATCAAGTCTGTAAATTTCTCAAACAAGATGAAGATTTAAGCAAGATTCCAGTTATTTTTATTAGCGCTTTAGGTGATGTTTCCGACAAAGTAATTGCCTTTAAGTCCGGTGGAATTGATTACATTACCAAACCCTTTCAGATTGAAGAAGTCGTAGCGCGGCTGGAAAATCAGTTGACAATTCAACGCCAGCAATGGCTTTTGGAACAAGAAGTTATTCAGCGCCGGGAAACAGAGGAGGTACTTTATCAGTCTAGAGCATTGCTTGCCAGTGTTTTGAACAGTTCCCTCGATGGGGTGGCTGCAATGGAGGCTGTGCGCGATCGTACCACGGGAGATATTGAAGATTTTCGCTGTTTAGTTGCCAATCCTGTAATTGCCAGAGCCTTGGGAAATAGGCGTGAAGATACGATCGGCAAATTGGTGCTCAAAAAATTGCTGAATCGTCTCGATCCAGAACTATTCAATCGCTTCGTTAATGTTGTTGAAACAGGAAAAAGTTTAGAACAAAATTTTTATTATAAATCAGGAGAGTCTTCCTGGTTTCACTTTGTAGCCGTCAAGCTTGGTGATGGTTTTGCGATTACTATCCGCGATATCACCGCACGGAAAACAGCCGAATTTCAATTGCAACAGCAAGCGAAAAGTTTAGAACTTACTTTGCACGAACTAAAGCGTACCCAAGCTCAACTCATCCAGAGTGAAAAAATGTCTTCTATTGGGAATCTGGTTGCAGGAGTCGCCCATGAAATCAACAATCCGGTTAACTTTATTCACGCCAATTTGAGGCCTGCTAATGAATATTTCCAAGATTTATTGAATTTGATAAAAGTCTATCAAGAACACTTTCCCGATCCGCCAACAAAAGTCACAGCGCAAATCGATAGTATCAATCTAGATTTTTTGAAAGAAGACCTGCTCAAACTTCTAAATTCTATGCGGATAGGAACCGATCGCATTCGGGAAATAGTTCTGTCCTTGCGTAATTTCTCCCGTCACGATGAGTCAGAATGCAAACGAGTGAATATTCATCAAGGGATTGACAGTACGCTGATGATTCTCCAACATCGCCTAAAACCCACACGAGAAAATCCTGAAATTCTGGTAATCAAAGATTACGATCAACTGCCCGCGATCGAGTGTTATTCCAGTCAACTCAATCAGGTATTTATGCAGCTTCTGAATAATGCTATAGATTCCGTGTCTGCCCAATGTATGGGGGAACAAGGAGAAATTAAAATTAAAACTAAACTTATCAGTAATAATCGAATATCAATCAACATCTCCGATAATGGCTTGGGAATCCCTCAAGAGATACAATCTAAATTATTTGATCCTTTTTTTACTACAAAACCTGTGGGAAAAGGTACAGGACTGGGACTGTTTATCAGTCACCAGATTGTGGTCAATCAACACGGCGGAAATTTATATTGTAACTCTCAAAGAGGACAAGGAGCGGAATTTGTAGTTGAAATAAATACGACGACAAACTGTTAATTTAGGGAGTTTAAGTAACTTTGATATTTTTCTATGTACTGGCTTTGGGAAATGAATATTAAGCCTTTCTACAATCATGGATAGCTATGAGCCGATCGGCTGCTGCTTTTCGATCGCTCCCTTGAATGAGAATAGCATTTAAGCCGCCAAAACCGATAACAAGTGTTAAGTTAGTAGTTAGTTGTGTCGATCGCACCTCAAAAAAATGCCTGAACTACAAACCGATACCTACAAAGACCTCGACCTGCAAGTCCCTTCAAAACCCGTCATCGTCGGTCTGCAAGACGTAACAAAAGTTTACGGGATTGGCGACCTCGAAGTTCGTGCCTTAAACGGTGTCAGCTTGACGGTAAGACAAGGAGAATATTGCGCGATTATGGGCGCATCGGGTTCGGGCAAATCTACAGCTATGAATATTATCGGTTGTCTCGATCGACCTACGAGTGGCAGTTACTACTTAGACGGCGTAGATGTCGCCCAAATGCCCGAAGCAGAATTAGCGGGAATTCGCAACTTAAAATTGGGGTTTGTGTTCCAACAATTTCACCTGTTGGCTCAATTGACAGCCTTAGAAAATGTTATGTTACCGATGGTTTATGCCGGCATTCCCGCAGCCGAAAGACGCGAACGGGCGGTAGATGCTTTAACGAAAGTAGGCCTAGAAAGCCGGCTGCAAAATAGACCGAACCAACTATCAGGAGGACAGCAGCAGCGAGTTGCGATCGCCCGGGCTATTGTCAACCGTCCCGTGTTGTTGCTTGCAGATGAACCGACTGGTGCATTGGATACTAAAACTACTCAAGAAGTAATGGATATTTTTACAGAATTCAATGAAAGCGGCATGACTGTTGTGATGGTAACGCACGAACCGGAAGTGGCGCGCCAAACTCGCCGCGTTGTCTGGTTCCGCGACGGTCAAGTTATTCACAACAATCTAAATCCGGCTGAGCTTTCACACGCCGTCTTTTAACTTGATTTTTTGTTAGTTGTTATTCGTTATAAAATTGGTTTGTAGTGAGGACTTTAGTCCTGAGATTCCGGTTACATTGGAATTCATATTGCCCGAAATCAGGAGACGGCAGTGCCGTGTCCCTACAATTCATTACGGTAGGGATACGGCACTGCCGTCTCCTCACTTGTCATTCCGGCGCAGCCGAAATTGATATGAGATTTTATGCGGACTAAAGTCATCACTACGAACATCTTTTTTTGTATTAGTCCTGTGCTACCAATAACCAATCACAACTAACTAATTAAAAGCACTCGGAAAAGTTTCCCAGACTCGATCAACAAAATCCCTAAGTTGCCGAGAGGCGATCGTGCTATCCTTTCGATCGGAGTCCAGAGACTGCAACTCACTCAACAGCGAAATTACCTCTGTATCCAGGGCCGCCCGAAACAAACTCAGCGGCCACAGCAAATCAGCACCA